>CBFHSW010000001.1:0-8608 GCA_965658595.1 Gammaproteobacteria bacterium
CCTCCTGCGATAGCAGCACGAGATTCTGTATGCAAACCACCTTTATGAGAGAGTCCTGGCTCACGAAAATGCACTTGGTCATCAATCATCCCAGGCATGACAATTTTACCTTTTGCATCGATGATCTCTGTCGCTTGTTGAGATTGAAGATCTGAGCCTATTTTACTTATTCGCCCGTTTTCCAGATAAAGATCTTGTTCAGATACATTGCCTTCATTTACCATTACGCCATTAACAATAAGAATAGACACTCTGTCACCTCAATTTATTAGATTTCACTGATGCCCACTTTATCATAGTGATTAATGCAAAGGGATTTTTGAATGCGAGGTTTTGCCAGAGATGCTAACAATCATCCTAATCGCTTGAGAAAACGTCTTTTTCTTAGATATTGAGTGCGGATATCGCCACATAATTATTGCTATGATCATCGCTGGAATAATGACGCAATAAAATAAAAAGTCTGTAAAAATATCGAATTGATACGTAACAGAGCAAATTGAATATTTTTTATATTGACTGTAGGTACAGTCTCTTCAGGACATTGTTTCTTTATAATTTAAATCTAGCATGACTTAAATCTAGCATGACTGCTATCTGCATACCAAGCGGTTTATAAAGCTGACACTCATTCTCAACAACACAACTGCTTCAACGTCTGTCATCAGCATTGATGAAGTTCTGAATTAAGTGGTCAAATAAAGTGACTGCAGTAACTATTCTGTATATATAAAATTAAGATATACGAAATTAAGGCTTCTAATTCCAAGCCAAATAAATTGTGATAAGTGTCATGACTGCTACTACTACTAAAAAGAAAAAAAACACATCCATCGAGTAACTCCTTTAATTGAAACACTGCTTAATAGTGCTATTAGTTAAAGCCACCCAACCTTGATATCTAGCATTTATTATCGATATTTTTCTGATAATGTTAACCACCATCAATAGCTTGCATACGAGCATGTATTATTTATAAGATCTCACTCTAACATGTTAGTTCATTAAGACAATAATAAAGTTATTTGATTACGCTAGAGTTGTCGCTGAAATTTACATGTTAATATTTTGAGATTAAAATTCTAAGAAAATTTAACCAAACAAGTCATTAATACTGGTTGGTGTCACATTATCTTCTCGAATATGTTTAACTGTTAAAAGAATGCGGTGCAAATGAAACTCATCAAACGTCTCGCACAATGCAGAAACACACTTTAGTTATCAAAGATAAGTAACGAAAATAAACCAAAAGCGTATGTTCCTGATCATTCAAATTCATCCATAAATATGGATAAGCAGACTATATTTATCGCCTTACCAATATTGCTAAAGCATATGAAGCTATATAACTACTGACATTTGTACTACCTCTAGTAAATTGATAAACCTAAGATGGTACGTAAGCTGTTGACTTATACAATTAATGACAAGAGTGCAATCGAGGATTGTTATAGAGAAACTGGCGGAGAGTGAGGGATTCGAACCCCCGGACGGGATAAACCGTCAATGGTTTTCAAGACCACCGCATTCGACCACTCTGCCAACTCTCCGTTATTTTGATGACTAGTGATGGTCAAATCTAGCGTGACTTTTTATCACACTTACCCCACCACAACCAGTGTTGTGTAGAGAATAGTTCAAGTTTTGAGGTAATTCGCAATAAATTGTATGTGTTTCATCCAAAATCATCACTAGTCAATGTCTATATTTGGCTGCGAACAAAAGCCGACACTTCAAATGTATATGCTGTTCCAGCAAAGAGTACAAAACTATAGAAAACATAGATACTCAGTCGACAGCTTCAATTTTATTCAACTCTTTTTTGAAGTCAGAATTAGCTCTTAATCATCTATATTCACTGATCTGTGATCTCTCGGAGTGTTTAACTATAAATATCAATCTAGCGCGGCAGACATGAGGTCTACCATCTGATACACGTATCACTCACTTTGATAGATGTCGTCGAATCAATGTAACAGTGGTCACACACAATTTTCATCCAAACAGGCGTGATTTGAATTAAAGGGATTCATCAATCAAATCTCATCATGGATGCGTTAAAATTGAACTAATTTTAGCCTTCCACAGTATAAATACTGTACAAACTGCAGATATATAGAAACTTTTCGAGATCTTGGATACACTAAGCAAATACTAATTTAATGCAACATAACCCCGAGGTTTTTATGGATAACTACAGCTCCTCTATTACGTCATCTTCGACGGTCAGTATCAATAAGGTTCTGCGAAATACCTACTTACTCCTGTCGATGACATTACTGTTTAGTGCCGTCATGGCCTTTATTTCGACATCTGTCAATGTCGGTCATGGTGTCTCATTAATGTGCTCATTCGGTGCATTGGGGCTGGTTTGGTTAGTACTTCCACGTACTGCTGACTCAACTGCAGGTATTGGGGTGGTTTTTGCTATTACTGGTTTGCTTGGTTTCGGTTTAGGGCCTGTCCTGAACATGTATTTGTCACTTTCTAATGGTGCTGAGTTAATTGGAACCTCACTTGGTGGAACAGGTGTGATTTTCCTAGCTCTATCAGCCTACGTGTTAACCACAAAGAAAGATTTCAGCTTCATGGGTGGTTTCTTGATGGTCGGTATAGTTATTGTCATCATTGCCAGTCTGGCAAATATTTTCCTAGCCATTCCAGCACTGTCCCTAGCACTTTCAGGTGCAATTATCATGGTGATGAGTGGATTAATTTTATTTGATACCAGCCGAATTATTAATGGTGGTGAAACTAATTACATCATGGCAACGGTTTCGTTATATTTAAGCCTTTACAATATCTTCGTAAGCTTGTTGCACATATTAGGTGCATTTGGTGGCGACGATTAGTCAAGGCCTCAAACATCTGACACGCCTCAAACCCGCTTATTTGTAAGCGGGTTTTTTTTTGGAGAAATATATGGATTGGATGAAAATCAGCAGTGCTATATTTTTAATAATATTGTTGTTCTTATTGTTACCACGCGCTAAGCATATGCTGACTAATTCGCCAAAAGCTGAATCTGGTGATTGGCAAGCTGCAATCATCCCTTTATTAGGTGTGATTGGCTTTATTGCCCTGCTAGTAATGTTAGTAAGTATGTAGTGTTTTAGCCTATAGAGATGAAATCATTGATGCTAGACAGCATTGCACTGACGTCTTACAACACTTTAATCTCTAAAATTATCAAATTGAAGAGGAATACCCAAGGACATCTCTTTTAAAAACTGCATCACTGTTTGCAAGTCATCACGCTTCTTGCCAGTTACCCTAACTTTTTCACCTTGAATTTGTGCCTGCACCTTGAATTTTTGTTCTTTAATGGCTTTGGTAATTTTTTTCCCTGAATTAGAGTCGATGCCCTGATTAATGATTAATTCTTGTGTTGCCCTATTATTACCTTCCGACAACTTCCCGCGTTCAACACAGGCGAGATCAATACCACGCTTGGCCATCTTCTGGGTAACAACGTCATATATTTGTTTAATTTGAAACTCTACCTGCGCCTCCATCGTAACCGTCTCGTTACTGAGTAATACTTTTGCATCCACGCCTTTGAAGTCAAAGCGATTGCCAATTTCTCGATTAGCTTGATCAACAGCATTATTTAATTCATGTGTATCTACTTCAGAGACAATATCGAATGAGGGCATTATAATTTACCTTTAATTAATGAGATTAGATGTTATGCCAGCCAATGTAATTATATTTTTTGGGAGTTTCAATGCTGCAATTGCAATTCTTTTAGGTGCATTCGCAGCACATAGTCTAAAAACCAGTGTGAGTGAATATAACTTAGATATATTTAAGACTGCGGCAGATTTTCAGTTATGGCATGGACTTGGACTAATATTACTGGGTCTGATAGCAAAACAATATCAACAATATACATATAAGTTGATTACATATTTATTTATTATCGGCATTGCTCTGTTCTCTGGCAGTTTATATTTACTCAGTATTACAGATATAAAAATACTTGGTGCAATCACTCCGGTGGGCGGTATCAGCCTCATTACAGCCTGGTGCTTATTGAGTTATAAAATGCTTACAGTAAGTTAGCCTGCATTTTTACTACCTCAACATCAGCCCCTAAAGTGATCGTTCCGCTGCTAATGATTTTAGCCGTCAATCCACCATGGCCACGCAGTGCGTTATAGGCACCAACTCCAAGATCTTGCTCCATTTTTCCGCATGGATGACATAAGCCTGTGATTTCAACGACTGCACCGCCTATACACAACTGTTCATTCAAAAGAATATTGAGATTTAACCCTGAGATAGCAATGTTGCGTTTAAAACTTGCGTAGCCAAGACAATTATTGGCGTGCAATGAAGCCACCACCGCCAAGTATTCTGCTTGGAATAAAGTGACTTGTCGCCGACCACCTTGAGTTAATGCTGTCCGATCACCCGTTAGGCCATGATTTGCATGTGCTTCGACGCACCTGAGCGCTTGCATATCTGCACCTTTTTCAGGACGTACGCCAATCCACTCTACTTTTCCCGCATGCGGAAATTGACCTTTAAGATATTCTAAAGAGTATGCCATTAAATGTAATTATTGTATAAAAAAGTCTTGCATAAGCAGATATTTAATATTACTATAAAGTCATATTATGAATTGATTTTGTGACTATACGTAAGATTACGTGCAAGCATTAAACTGAATTGATTGTTTAGTAAACTGTTTATAGAAGTTGTTAGATAATACTCAAATGTACTGAGTCCCCAAAACTTGCATGCAAATGTAAGTTTATAGCCCGCATGCCCCAACCCATGTGGGCTTTTTTAATGGCTAAGAAAAAAATCTCACCAAAATAGTCATTAAAATACACATATATTTCAATAACTTAAATCCATTTACTGATTATTTTTCGAGATCGATGTTTGCCCGTGCATATGGGATATCAATGCCTTGGGTATCTGAATACTCCCATCTGCATTTTGATAATTTTCAAGAATCGCTACTAAGGTGCGTCCAACTGCTAACCCCGATCCATTCAAGGTGTGTAATAATTGTGGCTTAGCCTCATTCTCACGCCAGCGAGCTTTCATTCTACGTGCCTGGAAATCCAAGAAATTACTGCAGGATGAAATTTCACGATAGGTATTTTGTGCCGGCAACCACACTTCTAGGTCGATAGTTTTTGCCGCCGAAAATCCCAAATCTCCACCGCATAAAGTCACTGCTCTGTAGGGCAATTCTAATGCTTGTAATACCGCTTCTGCATGTGAAACCAGCTCATCAAAAGCTTGCCATGAGTGCTCTGGATGGACTAACTGCACTAGCTCCACTTTTTCGAACTGATGTTGACGAATTAGACCACGTGTATCTCGACCGTATGAACCAGCTTCGGAACGGAAACAAGGTGTATGACTGACATATTTAAGTGGCAATTGGTCAGCTGAGGCAATTTCGTCTCGCCAAATATTCGTCACAGGAACTTCAGCCGTCGGAATCAAATAATATTCATTATCCACGTCGAGTCGAAATAGATCTTCTTTAAACTTGGGTAATTGCCCTGTGCCTCGCAAGCTTTCTTCATTGACTATATAAGGCACATGTACTTCCGTATATCCATGCGCACGTGTATGCATATCAATCATAAACTGTATCAATGCTCGATGGAGTCTAGCCACATCTCCCTGCATCACAGTGAAACGTGACCCAGTAATTTTTGCCCCTAATTCAAAATCAACTTGATTGAGCTGTTCGCCTATATCGACATGGTCTTTGACTTCAAAATCAAATTCTCTTACTTCCCCCCAAGTATGAAGTAACTCATTATCCTCTTCATTCTTTCCTGCAGGCACTGAGTCATCGGGTAAATTGGGTATTTCTGCAAGCCATTGATTAAGTTCATTCTGCAATATCTGAAATTGTTGCTCTTTATCTTTTAATTGTTGCGATAAAGCGTCCATTTCTATCTTCAAGTCAGTAATATCCTGCCCCTGCCCCTTAGCCTTACCAATTTCTTTAGAACGTTGATTGCGAATACTCTGTAGTTCTTGCGTCTCAACTTGCAATGACTTGCGAAGACTTTCTTTCGCATTATATTGGTCTACATCTAATGAATAGCCTTTACGTTGTAGCTTTTCGGCAACCGCCTGTATATCGCTTCGGAGTATTTTGGGGTCTAACATAAGATTGTTTAATTTAGTTAAATAGGGATTTAGCCAGAAATAATCCTGCACCGGCAGCAATAATACAGAGAACAACGCTCAAAACAATATTCAATATCATGAGAAGATATTCGCCATTCATAAAATATGTGACGCTGTGACCAGAGAAACTAGAAAAAGTCGTAAAGCCACCCAATAGACCGACTAAAATTGCTGCACGAATTTCACTGCTAACCTCACATTGATGAATTAACACCAGTGTTAAAAAACCCATTAAGAAAGAGCCGATAATGTTCACTGCCATTATACCTAATGGCAAAGATAAGGAATGCATTTGATCTATACGTGTACTCATTAGATAACGCAAAACAGAACCAATGGCACCTCCCATAGCAATCCATATCATACCCATTGTATACCCTCTTTTATTAGCTAAAGCACCTGTAATTAAGGTATTCTCATATCATGTCAAAACAACTCAATATCAAACAGCTTTTTTCTGACTGTCTGCCTGTAGAAAGCATCTTAGACAGTGAAGAAACACTCAAACCTTACGAGTGTGATGCGCTTACAGCATACAAGACTATCCCTATGGCGGTCTTATTACCAGAGACCAATACTCAAGTCATTGATGTCATAAAACGCTGTCATCGTGAACATATACCCATTGTCACACGAGGCGCAGGCACTGGCCTTTCCGGTGGGGCCAATCCAATTAATCATGGGATCATATTGAATCTAGCCAAACTCAATCAGATACATGAAATCAATCAAAATCAACAATTTGCACGCGTGGGCCCGGGAGTTCGCAATTTATCGATCTCTGAGGCGGCTAGTCCCTATGGTCTTTATTATGCACCAGATCCATCTTCTCAAATTGCTTGCACTATAGGTGGCAATATCGCTGAAAATTCAGGTGGTGTGCATTGTCTGAAATACGGACTCACCGTCCATAATATTCTCGAAATTACATATGTGAATTATGCTGGTGAAATAATAGTCGCTGGCAGTCAATGTTATGATACTCCTGGTTATGATGTATTGGCCTTGCTAACAGGCTCTGAGGGCATGTTGGGTATCATATTAGAGGCTAAGGTTCGACTATTACCCAAGCCAGAACAAAATGAACTTATTCTAATAGCCTTCAATAACATTCATCATGCCGGTCAAGCGGTGGCTGATATTATCGCTAGTGGTGTTATTCCAGCAGGACTGGAAATGATGGATCAGTCAGTGATTAAAGCTACAGAAAATTTTTGTCAGCCCGGTTATCCACTGGATGCTCAAGCTATTCTTTTGTGTGAATTAGACGGCTATGGAGATACTCTGGCAAGAGAAGTTGATAAAGTCATACAACAGTGTGAACAGCATCATGCAAGCTCAATTCAAATCGCTACTAGTGATGAGGAAAAAGAGATATTTTGGCGTGGCCGCAAGTCAGCTTTTCCTGCCATCGGTCGTCTAGCACCTGACTACTTATGTATGGATGGAACCATCCCAAGAAAATATCTGGCGGATGTTTTACAACAAATTCATGAATACTCCAAAGAGCTTAACTTAGATGTTGCGAATGTATTTCATGCGGGTGATGGAAATCTTCATCCTCTCATTATGTACGATGCAAACATCGAAGGTGAACAACAACGCGCTGAAGAGCTAGGTAGTCGAATCTTACAATTATGCGTTAAAGTCGGTGGAACAATTACAGGCGAGCATGGTGTTGGGGTCGAAAAACTCAACCAAATGTGTGTCCAGTTTAGTCGTGCTGAATTAGATCAATTTGCGCGTTTGAAATATGCTTTTGATGAAGACATGTTACTCAATCCCGGCAAAGTCATACCTACTTTACAAAGGTGCGCTGAGTTTGGTGCCATGCATGTGCATAAAGGTGAGATGCCTTTCAAAGAACTACCGCGTTTTTAGATCATGCAAGATAACGACATCACCGAATTGTTACAACAACAAGTAACAACCGCCTCACAACATAAACAAGCCGTAAATATTATTGGCGGTAACAGCAAACTATTTTATGGAAATTCCCCTCAAATTGATAATCAACTTGAGTCGATAAGTACTGCTGAACATACTGGCATTGTTGATTATGAACCCTCTGAACTCTACATCACGGCACGCAGTGGTACGCCATTAAAAAACCTTGAAAAAATACTTGCTGAGAAACAACAAATGCTGCCTTTTGAGCCGGCATCATTTACTGATACAGCCACCATAGGTGGCACGGTAGCCTGTGGCATTTCTGGGCCAAGAAGACCTTTCTCTGGAGCTTGCAGAGATAGCATTCTAGGTGTTGATATCATTAACGGCCTCGGTGAATCACTATCTTTTGGTGGTCATGTAATGAAAAACGTTGCTGGTTATGATGTCTCACGGGGTATGTGTGGATCTCTTGGTACTCTAGGATTGATTACGCAAGTTCGCCTCCACGTGCTTCCAAAACCAGATATAGAGAGCACTGTGGTCA
>CBFHSW010000002.1:0-48895 GCA_965658595.1 Gammaproteobacteria bacterium
GGTTTAGAAGGAGTTTTCATAAAAAAAATATGATTTCTATCAGAGTAACATTCTTTTTTGTATATTAAGTATTAATACTATAACAGCAATTTAGTATTGAACAGCATAATCAATAAAACAATTAATGTCTGAATAGCAAAACTAAATATTGCTTTTATAGAACTGAAAGCTTTAATTAGTGAAGAATTTGACAAGCCCTTTTGTCTTAGCGAATTTCTAAATTGAAGTGCATCTTTATTATTAAATCTATCAAGTTTTTCCTTGCCCTTAACTGCTTCTTTCAAATACCTTACATAGCGTCTAGCATGCTCATGAAAAAGTGAGCTTCGCCCTTCACCACGTTCTTTTAAATAGTATTCAAGCGCATCATCTATGCTTAGCTGTAGGTGTGCTTGCTTAATAAATTTAAGATTTGATAATTGTTCTGCTTGGTTTTGCAATCTCAGCTGAAACCAAAAATGCTCTAACTTTTCACTCAGATGACATGCTGCACTATGTGCTTGGTTTTTATCTTTTGTTTTGAGTGAATGAACAATTCGTGATTGTTGATAATACGATTGGATATCTTGTGGGATACGCTTTGAAAAGTAATAGATACCACGTTTTGTAAACGTGTAATTAGAATGTTTTATGGTCTTCCGCATGGTCTACCGTACTCCTATGCATTAAGTTAAAACTTAAGCTAATCAGTACGATAAGAATAAAATTAGAAGCATACATGGTGGCCAGAGACGGAATCGAACCGCCGACACGAGGATTTTCAATCCTCTGCTCTACCAACTGAGCTATCTGGCCATAAAACATGGCATTATATGGAGATGACCTGAGTAGACCGAATCTCTAAATGTTGTCTCTAGCTTATATCTGGGCTTCCAGTGTGCCTGCTATACCTTATTTTGTTCAGGCATTTCTTGGTATAACTTGCCGCGCCAACAACATTGTAGTTCAGCGCTTTACACCCCTGTCTAAGCGAGATGCGATATTAAACAGACTCTTAGCCTGTGCGTCAAGCTTAGTCTTGGGGCGCTACAAAATCTTTGGGCACTTCAGAACCATCACCAAAAAGAAACTTCTCCATTTCTTCTTCCAAAAATTTACGTGCTTTTGGATCGACTGGCGTCAAACGATACTCATTGATGAGCATGGTTTGATGACCTACCCAAGCTTCCCATCCTTGCTTAGAGATATTTTCATATATTCTCTTTCCAAGATCACCTGGATAAGGCGCAAAATCTAGACCTTCGCCTTCAACCCCTAATTTACTGCACTGCACCATACGCGTCATGGTGACTCCTTATTAATGATTGTTCGATTAATTAATGATGAATTGAGTCTTCATTCACACAATTGCTTTAACAATTGTGTGACAGGAGCCGCAACCCCTGCTTGAGTTTGTTGGACTTTATACCAGACCCACTCTTCCTGTTCCATTACCCTGTATGAGGGGTTCTCCAATTGCAGCGAGATAGGCTGTATATTTAAACTATAATGACTGAATACATGCTTAATCTGATCATGCTCACAATAGTCTTCACCATTCTGACTGAATTGATTTTGAAACCATTCGATCGCACTCAATATAGACTCAAACTCAGGGAAACTCAGTAACCCTCCCCAGATACCGGAGTTTGGTCGCCGTTGCATGAGCAAACCCTGTTCAGCACTGTTAATCACCAGCATCACCACCTCTTTCTCAGGATGATCCTTTTTAGGTTTTTTTGTAGGTAAGTTAGACTGTTCATGGGTTTGATAAGCAAAACAGTCTTTCTGAACTGGGCATCGCTCACAATCTGCCTGACTCCGAGTGCATAACAATGCACCCAAATCCATCATAGCTTGTGTATATGCAGCATTATCTTTTTTTGGTGTCCTCTGTTCAGCATGTTGCCAAAGTATTTTTTCAGTCTGTCCATTCCCTGGCCATCCATATGTGCCCGTGTGTCGTGCCAAAACACGCTTAACGTTGCCATCTAAGATGGCGTGATGCTGATTAAAACTAAGTGACAGTATCGCGCCTGCCGTTGATCGTCCAATACCTGGCAAAGCCATCACCTGTTCGATTTCCAAGGGAAAATCCCCCCCATATTCGTCAACGATGATCTGTGCAGCTTTATGTAAATTTCGCGCGCGCGCGTAATAGCCCAAACCGGACCAATGATGAAGCACATAGTCCTGTGTCGCACTGGCTAACGAGCCCACATCAGGAAAAGACTGCATAAATTTCTCAAAATATGGAATCACTGTATCCACCTGAGTCTGCTGGAGCATGACTTCAGATATCCATACTCGATACACGCTTCGATGCTTTTGCCATGGCAGATGTTGACGCCCTGAATGCTGAGCCCACTCCAACACACGATCCGCAAATGGTTTTGGCTTTATCCCCATACAATGATATTAGAAAAATTTAAATTTTTTGATTTTTTCCTTAAGGCCATCATCTAGCTTTTCCCCAGCACCTTCTAAAAGTTTTTCTTTAATCTGATCTTTCTTCTCTTCTATTTTTTGCTTTTGTTGACCTGTAATAACTGACTTAATATCAAAATTATAGTGTGGATCACTCAATGGCCCAGAGATATCTATGGGCAGTTTTCTACTATCCACACCGGCTAGACCAATGTTTAGGGTGTAGGCGATGCGCTCACTGGCAAGATCGACTTGGCCACGTCCGCTAGCTCCGATTAACGGTGCAACTAACGCTAGATCTTTATTTGATAAAATACCATCTTTAATGACACCACTTCCCGAGAAGTTTTCAAATAGTATTTCCTTGCCACTCGCTTTCGGAGAACGTCCTTGCAGGAAAGCCACCACGTATTCAATATTTTTAGCTAAGCTTTCATCCTGCAATGCCCCATCCATAGCTCGAAAACTTAATTTTCCATTCAGTTTTTTCTTGAGATCAGAAATACGCTTACCTGAAGTTTGAATATTAAAGTCTAGTGCGGACTGCCCTCTGATCAATGCGCGCTTGCCACCGGACAAAGACTGCAAAAATTCTCCTATCGCCAGATCCTTCAACTGACTGCGTGCAGAGTAGACAGGATTGGATTGAGTCACATCCAACATGGCAGCTCCCTGATATGTGCCACTATATAAATCAAACTTAAGATCTTTAACTTCTGCCACACCCTGTTTAACTGAAATAACACTCTTTAAATCTGTTACTTTAAATCCAGAGCTGTGCAAGGTGTTAACTGCTAAATCTCCTTGCACTGTCATTTGGCGGAGATGTTGTACCGGTAATTGAATAGTATCACTCGTCGAGCCATTATTAGATGAGGCGGGCACTAGCACTAATTTATCCACGTCTATCTCGTCTGAATGAAGTGAGAAATGTATATTTGGCTTGGCAAAGGACTGCACAGAAAATTGACCCTCAAACGCTGTGTCATTAATCGCCAAGCGCAGGTCTGATAAAGACAATGATTCTTGCCTATGATCAATATCCAAATGAGTATCAAAGGCGAGTTTGATTCCAGGCTTAGGTAAATCGGGTGTTTTAGCATGCACCTTAAGTTGCAGATCTTGCATCTGTAATCGCATCTGATTTAAGTCCAACATCATGTCACTATTGAGACTCAACTCTGCCTGACTTTTAGGTGTTATTTGAGTGACACGCAAGGTCGCCTCTAATGGTGAAAACTCTGACCTACCAATAGCGCCTGTACTGAGATTGATTTGATCAATAGTTGTGGTGTTTTTTTCAATTGCATCTTCATACACAAGGCGAGCATCAGTGATTTTTATACCTGCGACTTCAATACCCAAGGGCACTTTAACTGAGTTTCGTATGTTGCTGTTCTCATCATTTAACGAGTGAGAGTCTTGTGACTGTTGAGGTGATTCTGCAATTAAGTCTTGCCAGTTACTAACACCTGCTTGATTTTTTTCCAAATTGACCTGCAACCCATGTAATTCAATTGTGTCCGCTTGCAGTTTAAACATAAATAAGCTGAGCAAATCAGCACGAATAATAATGTTTTCCAGCTGTGCAAAATGTGTCTGCGCGAACCCCTTAGCATTACTAATTTGTGTCTGCCCAAGTTGAATACCTAACTTTGGAAACAATGTGAATTCGATATCGCCTGCAAGCGTGAGATCTCTCCCAGTGGCTTGATTGAAGTTAGAGGTAATAAATTCTTTGTGATCATTAGGGTCAGTAATTGCTGTAAATACACCTATGGCTACAGAAATTATCAACACAAAACTGACTAGCGAGGTTATCAAGATCTTAATTATTTTCATTTTCTCTCCTATAGATAAACCCAACCTATAATATCCCCCTCGAGCAATGAACTCTGACTAAGTGTTCAACTGATGCTATTAACGAGTCCAGCTTCCAGATTTACCCCCTGTTTTTTCCAATAATTGTATCTGATGCATAGACATTCCTTTATCAACCGCTTTACACATATCATAAATCGTCAACAATGCGACTTGTACCGCAGTTAATGCTTCCATCTCAACACCAGTAGGCCCAGTCGTTTTGACTCGAGCAGTACAATGAACCTGAGAATGTTCCGGACGACACTCAAACGCTAACTTAACTGAGGTCAACGCCAAAGGATGGCATAGCGGTATCAACTCAGAAGTTTTTTTAGCAGCCATGATTCCAGCTATACGAGCAATTCCAAGCACGTCGCCTTTTTTATGGCCGCCGGCCTGAATCAGCTCTAATGTGTCTGGCAGCATACTGATAACACCTTCAGCCAATGCCACTCGTTGAGTTTCTAGCTTATCACCTACATCCACCATATGGGCTTCGCCGGCAGTGTTAAAATGGGTTAATTCATTCATAAGTGTTTTTGTTATAATGGTTTATATTATTAGTTGGATAGATCGTTGAATTTAACCATCGACCAATTGAGTTAGATCGATAATACACCAAGTCGGCTGCCTACAGCCATGCTTGATCATTAGCTATTACTTATTCAACCCCTATAATCTAATCACGGTATACTTCTACAACATGACTATCAAAGTACGTTTTTTTGCAAGCCTTAGAGAATCCATCGGAACCGGCGAAAAAATCATAGAGTCACAAGATGCTATGTCAGCTGTTCAGGTATGGAATGTTTGCACTCAAAAATCTGAATTACCCAGTAATATTCTGGTTGCCATCAATCAAGAATATGTCAAACCCGATACTATGGTGAAATCGGGTGATGAAGTAGCATTTTTTCCACCCGTTACAGGCGGTTGATACATAACAAAGATTGTTGTCAAAATGACTGATTCCTGAAAGTCTAATCTCAACTAAACTCTCTAACAATCAACCCGCCCATTTTTTAACGATGATCATTCAACTTATCTCACTAATAAAAAAAGCGCTCTGCGACCGCGTTGAATATTAAATAGCAAACCTTGACCATTCTTTCTAAGCGCTTTTTCAAAACTCTCAAAATCATTTACAGGTATTTTATTCACACTTAGTATAATGTCGCCCGGCCTCAGACCTGCGTAGGCAGCTGGACTACCCGGCTTGAGTTTAGATACCTGCAATACAGGTTCTAGTCGACCCTGAGAGTTTTCCAATTGGTTAAGTGTAATTTCAGCACCGACTAATTTTTCTGAGAAGGCTTTCCCCAGTTTAGACAGCACAATATTTTCTGCGATACGTGCTGTCACGCGTTTGATTTTGCCATTACGAATAATCTGTAATTGAATATCCTCACCCACGCGCATCAATCCGATCTTATTCCTCATGTCACTGGAATCTTTAACCTCCACACCGTTGACACTCACAATCACATCGCCCGCAACTACCCCTGCCTTGTCGGCAGCCGAGTTTTGTTCAACTCTGGCAACTACCACACCCTTCTTCTGTTTAAGCTTGAAAGCCTCAACTAACTCGGGGGTTAAATCTTGCGCGGTAAATCCCAAACGTCCACGTTTAACCTCACCATATTCAATTAATTGCTGGATTATTTGTTGTGCCATATTCATCGGAATAGCAAATCCGATGCCTACACTACCGCCATTAGGTCCCACGATAGCAGTATTAATACCGATTAATTCGCCACGCAGATTGACTAATGCACCACCTGAGTTTCCTGGATTAATAGAAGCATCGGTCTGAATAAAATTTTCATATTTTTCTATCCCCAATCCACTTCTACCCAACGCACTGACTATGCCTGAGGTGACCGTTTGTCCCAATCCAAATGGATTGCCAATAGCCACAACAAAATCTCCCACCCTTAATTTTTCTGAATTAGCGATTTCAATAGCGTTAAGATCTTCAGCTTCGACTTGAATGACAGCCACGTCTGCACCTGGATCACGACCTACGATGGTGGCATCAAATTTCCGACCATCGCTTAATGTGACGACAATATCATCCGCTTTTTCAATGACGTGGTTATTCGTCACAATATACCCTTGCTTGGCATCTATGATGACGCCAGACCCTAAACCAGTTTTTTTACGTTCACGGCGTTTTTGAGGCACATCAAAAAAATGTCTAAAAAATGGATCATTGAATAAAGGACTATGCTGAACAACCATACTTGAGGTCGCTATATTCACTACGCTGGGGGTCACTTCTTGCAGCATCGGTGCCAGAGTGGGCAATTTCTCCCCATCGATGCTGACTGGTAATCCAGCTAAAGTCACAGTATGTGACGTCAATAAGAGACTAACGATTAGAATGATTTTCTTCATGATGCTCACGACTATGATGTATCTTGTTGTTAATTGATGAGGTCATATTTATTACATATTAATGTTTTTTATTCCTATGAACCTATAGCTATGAAACTATGTGGGCCGCCTATGTTTCTAAACTTATTAATCTACACTTTCAAAGCGACCCGCAACACGGTTTTTACGCACTTCGTCAATAGTAAATAATTGACCATTCATTGTGATATAGGTTCCCGCCTTGACGATAGATGCGGCTGCACATGCAAAACCCAAGTTAAACGAAGCATCACTATCACGGAATCTAGCTGGCTGCATAGCGCCCACTAGGATGATAGTTTTATCTTTAATCTGTTTAAGTGCTTGACCTGTTTCTACCATGGTATCGGTGCCATGAGTGATGACGATATGTTGGCATGACTGTTGTGCAACTTGGGCTGCAATGTCCGTGCGATCCTGATCAGTAATATCAAGACTATCTTTCTTTAAAATACTTTCGATCGAATAATCAAAATTCACCCCCGCTTGTTTAAGCATCCATTCAGCCTGAGGCTCTCCAATGGTGTAGTCACTCAGCGCATCATAATAAACCTTATCGAAAGTTCCGCCGGTACAGAGTATTTTTATTTCCATGAGATCTCACTTCGTGTGTTATTCACTGTCTATGATAAATGGTATCTAACTAACATTATTCTATGTTTTGGATTTGTTCGCGCATCTGTTCTATACAAACTTTCATGGCTACCGAGGCTTGCGTAGTGCTAATGTCTGCAGATTTTGAGCTTAAAGTATTCGCTTCTCGATTCAGTTCTTGCATCAAAAAATCCATACGCCTACCTACTGGTTTTTGACTATTCACCACATCATTTAACTCTGCCAAGTGACTATCGAGTCGATCCAATTCTTCTTCCACATCTAATTTTTGAGCTAAAAAAACCAGCTCTTGTTCTATTCTTGTGGATTCCACATCAATGCTCATTTCTTCAATTCGCGACATGATTTTTTCACGTACAGCCTGCAAAACTTGTGGACGTCTAACACGCACATCTTTTACCAGTCTCGTCAATTCATCTAAGCGTTTAATAATTAACTCACGCAACCGCGCGCCTTCAATCTGACGATTCTTAATAAGCGCTTCTACAGCTTGTTGAAAACTGACTTTGACAATTTCTATCATAGCGCTTTGGTCTACTTGGCTTTGTTCTGCCACACCTGGCCAATTGAGTAACTCTAATGGATTCACTGCTCCAACTCGCAAACCATTATCCTCTTGAGCTGACGTTTTATTTTGTAACACTTGAACTTGCTGTAGCAAACTATCCACCAACTTATCATTTAGCGTCACTTCAACTTGTGTATCCAGAGTGGTACGTAATTTAAATGAACAATCCACTTTGCCGCGGCTCAGTGAGTCTTGTAGCTGTTTGCGCATATCAAATTCGGCTGCACGTACATCTTCAGGCAAGCGAAAATTCATCTCTAAATAACGGTGATTAATTGAGCGTATCTCCCACACGAACTGACCCATCGTGTGGTTTTCCTCTACGCGTGCAAACGCTGTCATACTCTTTAGCATTAGGTATCCTTCTATCGATGGTTATAGCTCTCTTAAGGGCTTGCTCGTATAATGCGCGCCAATACCATAGGAGAAATATATGCGACCCAGCCAACGTGCACCAGATCAACTTCGTGAAATTCAATTTACACGCCACTATACCAAGCATGCAGAAGGATCCGTACTGGTCGCTTTTGGAGACACACAAGTTTTATGTAATGCCTCAATAGAACCCAAAGTGCCACACTTCTTACGTGATCAAGGCAAAGGCTGGATTACCGCCGAGTATGGCATGTTACCGCGTTCCACGGGAAGCAGAATGGGGCGAGAAGCCAGCCGAGGCAAACAAAGTGGGCGTACCCAAGAGATCCAACGCCTGATTGGACGCTCTTTGCGAGCCGCAGTAGATTTACGACTGCTTGGAGAACATACCATCACCATCGACTGTGATGTGATTCAAGCTGATGGCGGGACCCGCACCGCTTCTATCAGTGGCGCCTATGTGGCATTGCATGATGCCATTAGCAAACTATTGGAAGTTAAAGCACTACAACAAAACCCAATTCAGCATGCAATTGCCTCAGTATCCGTTGGCATATTCAATCAAATACCTGTTCTAGATCTCGATTATGCAGAAGACTCTAACGCGGATACTGATATGAATATTGTAATGAACGATAAACAACAATTTATCGAGCTACAAGGAACGGCTGAAGGGCACTGCTTTGACGAACAAGAACTTAACCACATGATGGCTTTGGCGAAATCAGGCATTGCCAGCATTATAGAAAAACAAAAGCAATGTTTGAGCACATAATCTGAGCATGAGTTCTTCACAGAAAATAGTATTGGCCAGCAGTAACCAAGGTAAATTAGCTGAGATTGAATCCATACTGGCAGATCAACCCTATACATTACACCCTCAGAGTGAATTCTCTGTGGATGACGCAGATGAAACGGGGCTCACATTCATTGAGAATGCGCTCATTAAAGCTCGTCATGCCTGTGAGCAAACAGGGCACATGGCCTTAGCCGATGACTCCGGTCTGGAAGTCGACGCATTAAAAGGACAACCCGGTATTTATTCCGCACGTTATGCAGGTGAACATGGCAATAGTGAAGCCAATAATGCCAAACTTATCGAAGCACTCAAGGCCGTGCCAGAAGGCCAGCGACAGGCCCGCTTTCAATGCGTGATGGTCTTGCTTCGACATGCCAATGATCCTACCCCAATGATCTGTCAAGGTACTTGGTCTGGCTGTATCGCACTCACGCCAGCAGGATGCGGTGGTTTTGGTTACGATCCACTGTTTTATCTCAACCAACATAAATGCACGGCCGCCGAACTTGATCGCCAAATAAAAAATCAAATCAGCCATCGGGCACAGGCACTCAAACAGCTCACTGCGCAACTACAACAGCTGACCCAACCTAGTTAGTCAGCCGTGCACACACCACAAAGCTATAGCCTATATATTCATCTACCATGGTGCTTACATAAATGTGCTTACTGTGATTTCAACTCGCACGCTGTTAATCCTCAAGGCTTTCCTGAACAGCAATATATGCAGGCGTTGTTGGAGGACTTGAAACACGCTTGTGAGCCGTTACAAGATCGCACAGTTCGCTCAATCTTTATTGGTGGGGGTACACCAAGTCTATTCTCTGCAGAGTCTATTCATCAATTAATGGAGGCTTGTCGCACTCATACACAATTGACGGATGACTGCGAAATCACACTAGAAACTAATCCCGGCACCTTTGAAGCAGATAAATTTAGAGAGTACTTAAGTGCTGGTGTGAATCGGTTATCTATCGGCGTGCAAAGCTTCAATGATAAGTACTTACAAGCACTGGGAAGAATCCATAATGCGGATAATGCCCTGAATGCTATTCAAACCGCATCTGCCATTGGTTTTAATAATATCAATATTGATCTGATGTTTGGGTTACCTAACCAAACTCTTGAGGATGCCATCAGCGAGGTGCACCTAGCTGTGCAGCAACCTGTTCAGCACATTTCTTATTATCAACTCACATTAGAACCTAACACCGTTTTTCACCGTTTCCCACCACCTCTCCCATCTACCGATACACAATGGGAAATGCAATTAGCTGCACTCTCGATACTTCATGAAAGCGGTTACCAGCGCTATGAGGTGTCTGCCTATGCACAACATAATGCTCAGTGCCGACATAACATGGCTTATTGGCAATATCTTGATTATGTCGGCATTGGTGCTGGAGCACACAGCAAAATTAGCCTATGCAACAGCAATCAGCCTGACTCAGTGATTCGCCATCAGCGTACACGCCAGCCCGACAGCTACATGCGTGCGGTCAAAGAACAGAAACATATCATCAAGCAATCCTGTATTACGCCAAGTGAACAGATATTTGAGTTTATGTTAAATAACCTGCGTCTCATTGATGGCTTTGACACACAAAAAGTCCATATCAACACTCAAATCGATTGGTCTGTACTGGAACCCATGCTTGTCCAACTTATGGATGAGGGATTAATCGATTACCATGCAGATAGAGTTAAAGCTTCTGAATTAGGTTATCGATTTCTGGATCAACTTACAGAGCGTTTCCTCCCTCATTAAGTACTGTGTTCTTGGATTTGGATGATATAAATGCTGTTAGATACTCACCTTATCAGTTGTCCCTATTGTGGAGAATCCATAGAGTTAACAGTGGACAGCCAAGAAGCCAATCAGGAATACACAGAAGATTGCCATGTGTGTTGTCAGCCGATCGTAGTAAAATTGTCGCAAAGTGTTTTTGATGAATCGATCTATTTAGACTGCCGCAGAGATCAAGACTGAATAAAACGCCGGAAAATCCTTAAAAACCGCCTGAAATAAGCCTTTTATACACAGAGTGATATTTATAACCTGATTTTTATAAGCTTTTAACCTTAAATGAATGCCTATATCCCTAATGGAAAAAACATTACCTATATGAAACAATGACTTATGCGTGATGGTTAGTTTTTAACCGATTTAATGATTTTAGGCTTTTTCTCGAGAATTAATCACTTTTTTCATATCTATCCACAATTTTATCCACAGATTTTGTGGATAAGCTAACAACCCTAACTTGGACAGTCACTTACGTCACTTAGTGAATCTTTTGTTTAAAAAAAACCTGTATGTGTAGACAATATTACCGCTTGCCATCACCCGCCTATATACAGTATTATCTCGCCTCAATTTTTAGGTCTGCATACATGAAAGCCGAAATCCATCCAGAATACAAAACCATCACTGTTAACTGTAGCTGTGGTAACTCCTTCGAGACGAATTCAACCTTCAGTGGTGAATCTATGCAGATAGATGTATGTGCTAAATGCCATCCTTTTTACACAGGCAAACAGAAGATATTAGATACTGCCGGACAGGTAGATAAATTCCGTCGCAGATACGGCAAGTAACAGAGCGACCCAGTACACGCAAGCGCTAGTATGAGTCACTGGCGTGACTAGAATAGCAACTTCACTTGCCGACCAGTCCTTCTTCGGCCTTGAAGCTATAACCCTACTTTTAATCCAGTAACGCACACTTTTCGCGTTAATCAATACTGTGCTTGAAAAAATTCTTGCAACAGCATACCTTCATACTCTAACTACCCTAGGTTTAAGGCTGTGAATATGTTCTAGCCTAAACCCCATTATGCTGAGTCATTCACTAAGTCTATTGAGTTACAGCAATTCAGCCTAAACAATGACACAGCTAGGATGATCATGAATGTGATAAATAACGCGGTGCGCGTAATTCAATTCTGTTGTCTGTTACTTGCTCTACTTGCAAATGCACTATTCTTGCAGGGTTGTGCAACTAACCCTGTCACAGGCAATCAAGATCTGGTCTTGATGACTGAAGACCAAGAAATTGCTGTAGGTCGAAAATATCATAAGCAGATCATGCAAGCGTATCGACCCTATCAAAATCCAGAGCTACAGGCCTATGTGAGTGAACTGGTGGAAGATATCGCGACCAAGAGTCATCGTAGTCACTTGTTTTATCATGCGACAGTGCTCGACAGTCCACAAGTGAATGCATTCGCTCTACCGGGTGGCTATGTGTACATCACTCGCGGCATCATGGCCTACATGAATTCTGAAGCAGAACTGGCAGGTGTGCTAGGACATGAAATTGGACACATCACTGCACGCCACGGAGTGCGCCAACAAAGCGCCTCTCAAATCACTAATATCATTACCTCGGTTATTGCCAGTACGACTGGAGTGTATGGCGCAGGAGACCTTGCCAATATGGCCGGTACGGCGCTTTTACGTGGTTATGGCCGCGAGCACGAATTGGAGGCGGATCGCTTAGGGGCTGAATATTTAGCCAAATCTGGCTATGACCCACAAGATATGATCAAAGTTGTTGGCATACTCAAGTCACAAGAAGAGTTCGACAAACAATTAGCCAAAGAAGAAGGACGTGAGCCACGTGCTTATCACGGCTTATTCTCCACTCACCCAGCTAACGATTTGCGCCTACAAGAAGTCATACAAGCTGCTGATAAGTTCAAAACTGCTGAGACAAAAAAAGGTGAGCGCTTCATGACTATGATGGATGGCTTAGTGCTTGGTGATAGAGAAGAAGATGGGATCATCCGCAAAAATCATTTCTACCATAAGCAACTGGGCATCACGTTAAGTTTTCCTGAAAATTGGAAAATTGATAATCTCCCTGATCGTCTAGTTTCCAGCCCTAAAAGTAAAGATGCCATTATACAAGTGACATTGCGTGATCTAAATCGACGACAAACTCCTAAACAATTTTTACAAGCTCAATTCAAAAAAGGCCTCAAGCAAGGTATTAGCATTCAAACTTATGACTACCAAGGCTACAGCGCTATCGTTAAAACCAATACGCCATTTGGACAATTAGATACTCGCGTTGGTGTCATATTTAAAGATAAACAGGTGTATCAAATTTTTGCGGCAGCCAAAGATGAGACGCTTCTAAGACAATATGATGATGCTTTTGTAGATACTATCAGTAGTTTGCGCGCACTCAAAGACAGCGAAATCAAATTAGCGACACCACGCAAACTCAAAGTCATTACCGCTAAACAAGGTGATACCTTTGCCAAGCTGGCACAAAAATCTCCACTCACATCACATGCGGAAGATCAATTACGCCTTCTCAACGGACTCTACCCGGATGGAGAACCCACTCCTGGTCAGTCCATAAAAATAGTACAATAATGACCTTCTAGTACTGACACTGTCGCCGGTACCACACCAAGCACCTATTTTCACATTATGAGTAAAAAACAAACGGCTTATTTAGTCGACTCCAGTATATATATTTTCAGAGCGTGGTTTACTCTTCCCGACACATTGGTCAATGATGCCGGAGAACCAGTTAATGCTGTTTATGGGTTCACAGATTTTGTAGCGGGGTTACTGGATGAAACCAAGCCAGACTTAATCTCTTTTGCTTTCGATCAAAGCCTCACTAGCTCCTTCAGAAATACTATTTACCCACCCTACAAAGCTAATCGTGATCCAGCCCCCGAAGAACTCAAACGTCAATTCAATTATTGCAGACGCTTTATCGAGGCTTTGGGTTTGCCATTATTGAGCAGTGATCGTTATGAAGCTGATGATTTACTTGGGTCTGCAGCGCATCATGCACGCCAGCAGGGACATAATGTGACTATTTTAAGTGCTGATAAAGATCTGGCACAGCTCATTACTGAGCAAGACATTTTCTGGAACTATGCAAAAAATGAGCGATTAACACCCAATAAAATTAAAGATCACTTTGGTGTACGCCCTGATCAGATCGCGGATCAGTTGGCACTAGCCGGTGATAAAGTAGATAACATTCCTGGTGTACCTGGAGTGGGAATGACTACTGCAGCTCGCTTGCTGAATAAGTTTGACACTATCGATAACCTATTAGCGAATATTTCAGACATCGGTAGCATGAAAATTCGTGGTGCAAAGCGCATTCAAGATTTAGTCGAGGAGCACCAAGACATGGTGCGTCTGTGCAAGCGCCTCACCGAAATCAAGTGTGACGCTGAACCCTCCAATGGTAGCTTTAGATTACATCGCAATAGCTGCGATCAAAACGCATTAGAAGAGTTATTTAAACAACTCGGTTTCGGTAATCTACGTCGCCAACGTTGGGAAAAGATGATTACTGCATAGCACCCTTAGCGATTGCTCGGTGCTGACATAATTCAGCCTCTTGCTGAGGACTATCTGAAGCCTCATCCAGTGCTGGCCATCCCTGCATATGAGCCATGGCAATATTGGTAAGCGCTTCAATATGTTCAGGGGTTGAATTAAGTGCAGGTATGTATTTGAAGTCTTTCCCACCTGCCTCTATGAATATATCGCGGTTTTCCATATCGATCTCTTCCAGAGTCTCTACGCAATCTGAAGAAAACCCAGGACAGAATACATCCAACGACTGCACGCCTTCTTTCCCTAATTTTTCCAATGTTTTGTCTGTATAGGGTTGCAACCATTCCTCACGCCCAAATCGTGATTGAAAAGTTGTCATCCATTGTTGGTCGGTTAATTTTAGCTGTTGTGCGATTAAGCGCGCTGTTTTATGGCATTGACAGTGATAGGGATCACCTGACATCAAGTAGCGTTTTGGCACCCCATGAAATGAGAATACAAGTTTTTCATTACGCGAGTGTGTTTGCCAATGTTGCTGAATCTGATCAGCACAGGCTTTAATGTAATCTGCATGCCCAGCATATTGTTGAATAAATCTAAACTCGGGTACCCATCTAAGTTGAGTGAGTGTCTTAGCCACCGCATCAAAAGTTGATCCTGAAGTAGATCCTGAATATTGAGGATACAAAGGCAATACACATAACTTAGTTACGTTCTTTGCCTGAAGCTTATGTAAGGCTGACTCAATTGAAGGCTGTCCATAACGCATAGCACACTCCACTTCGATGTGTCCTAACCCTCGCACCTTAAGTTGCTGTTTAATGCCTTCCATCTGATCAAGGGTATGAGACATCAATGGTGAGCCTTGATCGGTCCAAATCTTTTCATAGACAGCAGCACTTCTCTTTGGCCGTATACGCAAAATAATCAAGTTCAATATTAACCACCAAATGGGGCGAGGAATTTCAACGACTCGTGGATCCCATAAAAATTCAGCCAAGTATTTACGCAGTGCTTTTGCTGTGGGTGCCTCAGGTGTCCCTAAGTTTGTGATTAATAGTCCTGTTTTTTCCAAGCTGGAGTGCTGGTAGTCTTTTTTACCTGAGTATTTCATGATGAATTTCGTGTGTAAGAATGCGATATAGCTTACCGCGATCTATGATTTATGAGAATCGGCGCAAACGTTCATGTAATGGACTAGTGCGTGGGAAATGCGCCAATAGGAATTTCATTTGATCCGCCAACACTTTTCGACCTTGCAAAAAAATATATTCCGCATGCGTAGGGATAAAGGGCACTGCCAGTAACTGCATACCTGCCTGTTCTGGGGTGTAGTTGGCTTTTTGATTGTTGCATCGTTTGCATGACGTCACAACATTATTCCAAGTGTCTTCTCCACCTTGACTAATGGGAGTGACGTGATCACGCGATAGATCCTGTCGATAGAAACTCTCACCACAATACATACACAAATACGTATCACGTTTAAATAAGGTTTGATTATTGAGCGGTGGGACATAACTCTCATGCAGAGACTTGTTATTGCCATAAGTAGCAATAATAGAATTAATTTCGAATTGACTTTTGATGCCGGTTTTTGGATTCACACCACCATGCACTACATACAAGGCTTCGCCGCAAGTGTATGCAACCTGATCCGCACAATATAGCTTCGTGGCTTCTTGATAATTGATCCATTCAAGAGGCATACCAGAGACATCTGTGCGCAAGACTTGTTGCCATAAAGATTGATTCATGGACACCTTACCTCTGTGAGACTGCGCTTACTGTATGCAAGTCACGCGCTCGTGGCAAGTACAAGCAGACCCCAACACTTTGCATGGCATCAACAGCGAGGGTTAAGAGCCTAAGTGTGATATGTAAAAAAATCTCATAAAACCACAGATGCACGGATATTAACCATAATATGAGTCACGAATGGCAACAACTTAAATTACTTTGTTCACATATAACGTTAAACTAATATGACACAACATGTGATACTGCTTTAATGCTCTAATCAGCAGCTAAGTGTATGATTTAAATACAATCACTAATGAATAAAGTTTGTACAAACCAAACCAAACACTGATAACTACCCATGTTCTTACGTCACACTGACATTCTTTCCACATATTTATCCACAGAATCTGTGGATAAAGTGCTATACCCCCACTAGGCTGGCTTGATTGCTAATGTCATCCTCATGTTTGGCCCAAATTGCACTAGATAATCCGCTCAGAAAGCTTTTTGATTATCAGGTACCCGCTCATCTGGAGTCACAGCCTAAGCCAGGTTGTAGAGTATTAGTGCCATTTGGCAACAGATTACTCACAGGTGTTTTCATTCAGACCATTCAAAATAGTACCGTTCCTCAACATAAACTTAAGAGCATCCAATCTGTGATTGATGATCAGCCAGTATTAAGCGAGGAGAGTTTGCGCTTAATCACATGGGCGGCGCATTACTATCACACCTCATTAGGTGCTGCGATTTTCACCGCACTGCCGCCGGCACTGCGTAAAGCGAGTACACAGGGCTATCTGCATGAGACCTATATGTCTGTCCTACAGGGCAACCCTGATAAACTACAACGAGCCCCCAAACAAAAAGCGATTTTCTCTTGGTTGCTGGAGCAACAGCCACGTGCTGTAACTTATTCTGAGCTACAGCAGCACTTTCCTAACAGCCGCACACCCATTCAGTTACTGATTGAAAAAGGTTATGTAGGGAGCCAACAAAAGCCTTTGCAATCTTGCTCACAACATCCGATTGAAAATTTACCTCTAAGCTTAACTCCAGCACAAACAACTGTCAGCGAAGGCTTATTATCAGGACTCAATGAGTTTAGTCCCTTTCTACTCGAAGGCGTGACCGGCAGCGGGAAAACAGAAATATATTTCAGTCTAATCGAAAAAGTGTTGCAAACAGCAGGCAGCCAAGTGCTGATCTTAGTCCCAGAAATCGGCCTCACTCCACAATTACAGTCGAGGTTGCAGAAACACTTCTCAACCGAAATAGGCTTACTCCACTCCAACATCTCGGAAACGATACGTTGCAAAACTTGGTTGAAAATTAGTCGCGGTGACATACGCATAGTATTAGGTACGCGCTTGGCGGTTTTCACGCCTATGCCACAACTGAAGATGATCATTATTGATGAGGAACATGACGCTTCATTTAAGCAGCAAGAAGGCTTTTTGTACCATGCGCGTGATGTCGCCATTTATCGTGCTAAGCAGAATAATATCCCTGTCATTTTAGGCACAGCCACACCTTCATTTGAATCTTTGCAGAATGTGAGTTCGAAAAAATATCAACACTGTCAACTGACAGAGCGTGTATTTTCTGATCAGCTGCCTAACCTCTATGTCAGCGATATGCGCGCACAACCTGCCAGCCATATATTATCGCGCCCATTAGTAGAGGCTATGCATCGTCACCTGCAACAGGGCAAGCAGGTGATATTGTTTTTAAATCGGCGTGGTTATGCACCCGCTTTGTATTGTCATGATTGTGGCTGGGTGGCTAAATGTTCACGTTGTGATGCCAATATGACTTATCACGCAGCTCGCAACAAGCTCACGTGCCATCACTGTGACTATGAAATGCCCAAGCCCTCTACATGCAGTGATTGCCATTCAAATAATCTGCTGTTGCTTGGCCATGGCACTCAGCGCATCGAAGAGATGCTTGAACAGGCATTCCCTAATCATGCTCATATTCGTCTTGACCGTGACAGTACTCGTCGCAGAGGCAGTATAGAAACCATGCTCAATGACATACATGATCATAAATACCAAATCATCATCGGCACGCAAATTTTATCTAAAGGCCATGATTTTCCTGATGTCACTTTGGTGGGTGTCTTAGATATTGATTATGGTATTTATAGCCACGATTTTCGTGCCATGGAGCGCAGCGCTCAGTTGTTGATGCAAGTAGCAGGACGTGCAGGTCGACGTGATATTCAGGGTGAAGTGTATGTTCAAACACATAATCCTGATCATGCTTTGCTAACCACATTAATCCAAAAAGATTATGCGAGCTTTGCCCAACAAGCGTTACAGTCACGGCAAGAATACCAACTACCACCTTATGTGTATCATATTTCACTGCGCGCTAGAGCTGGCCAAATTGAAGCCGTGCAGACTTTTTTGATTCAGGCTAAAAATATAGCTACTGGTATTTTCCCTGATGAGATAAAAGTACAAGGCCCTATTACTCCCGTGATGGAGAAAAAAGCTGGGCAATATCGAGCCTTTTTATTACTCACACGGGCGCAGCGCGGACAATACACACACCTCATCAACGAATGGATAGAACGCTTATCACAACAAAAATCGACTAACAGAGTTCATTGGAGCATAGATGTAGATCCAATAGAATTCATTTGAAGACTGATAAAGCAAGATAGATAAGGGTACAATCAACCGTTATATATAGAATTGGAATAGGACATTGAAGGAACAAATTAGCCAAGCGATTAGTGATAGCATCGAGCAGCTGATCACCGCGCAAAACTTAGCACAAACATTCACTGGTCAGGTACAAGTCACTCGCACTAAAGATCCCAGCCATGGTGACTATGCGACCAATATTGCTTTGGTATTTGCCAAGCAAGTCGGTAAAAATCCGCGCGAATTTGCCAGCGCTTTAGTCGATATTCTGCAACAATCTGATTTGTTTGAGAAAGTTGAAATGGCAGGGCCCGGCTTCATCAACTTCTTCATTGCCCAAAAAGACCAATCCAAAGTATTGTCTAAAATCTTTTCACAACAACGCACTTATGGGCAAAGCAACATGGGTAAGGGTGAATCCATACACATTGAGTATGTGTCGGCCAATCCCACCGGACCTCTGCATGTTGGACACGGTCGAGGAGCAGCCTATGGTGCGACTTTAGCCAACATCTATATTGAAAATGGCTATCAGGTTCATCGCGAATATTATGTCAATGATGCTGGGCGCCAAATGGATATCTTGGCCACCTCCGTGTGGTTGCGCTATTTAGATTTGTGTGGAGCTAAGCTCACCTTCCCTAGCAACGGCTATCAAGGAGATTATGTATGGGATATTGCTGCCACCGCTCATCGCGAAAATGGCGATAAATATTTTGTGTCCCCTGAATCTTTCGTAGCCAGCCTACCGGCTGACGAACCTCAAGGTGGTGACAAAGAAGCACATATAGATGCACTTATTAGCTGTGCAAAACAATATCTTGATATTAGCGGTTATAAAATATTTTTTGATTGTGCTATCAATACTATTTTGACAGACATCAAAGATGATCTGCATTTGTTTGGCGTAGATTATGAGGACTGGTTCTCTGAACGCAGTCTGTTTGACTCTGGCAAAGTGAACACGGCCATAGATAAGCTTAAAGACGGTGGATATCTGTATGAAGAAAAAGGTGCGCTATGGTTCGCCTCATCCAAGTTAGGTGATGAAAAAGATCGGGTCGTCGTGAGAGACAATGGACAGCCGACATATTTTGCTTCAGATATTGCTTATCACCATCAAAAGTTCTCTCAAGGATACTCACGTTTGATCAATATCTGGGGCGCAGATCACCACGGCTACATAGCACGTGTGCGAGCAGCACTTACTGCACTAGAACTTGATGATAAAAAACTGGATGTCTTATTAGTTCAATTTGCTAATTTATATCGCGGCCAAGAAAAGCTCCAAATGTCTACCCGCTCAGGAGAATTTGTCACGCTGCGAGCTTTACGTAAAGAAGTGGGGGCTGATGCTGCACGTTTTTTCTATGTTATGCGCAAATCAGAACAGCACTTAGACTTTGACTTAGAATTAGCAACTTCTAAAAGCAATGAAAATCCTGTCTATTATGTTCAGTACGCCCACGCACGCATTTGTAGTGTACTTAAACAAGCTGATATCAAAGAGCGCCTGGAGCCCAATGATGATTTAATGGCTCACTTACAGCAATCTAATGAATCACAGTTGATGCAAAAACTCGTAGACTATGAGGATATGTTGGTCGCCTGTTGTAACAAACAATCACCCCATTTACTGACGAATTACTTGCGTGAGCTAGCCCAAAAGTTTCATGGTTATTACAATGAAACCCAATTCATTGTCGATTCAGCAGACATTACTGAAGCTCGTTGCTGTCTCATTCAATGTGTACGCCAGGTATTATTCAATGGCCTGACAATACTAGGTGTCGATGCACCTGAAAAAATGTAAGACACATACGAGTGGACTAACACAGGAATCAAGTATGCCACCTAAAAGAAAAGCGACCCGCAAAACAACCTCACCCAAAAAAAATACTCGCCCACTTCCGGGCTGGGTGTGGATGCTAACGGGTTTAATCATTGGATTGAGTGCAACCTTTTTACCTGGCTTATACCAAGCTCAACAAGACAGTGTCGTCAGCCAAGATGAGGATGCTAGTAGCAGCAAAAGAAGTTTTGATTTTTACACATTACTACCTGAGCTAGAAGTGATAGTAGACCCTCCGACCGAACGTAAAAAAACAGCTATCAATACACCACCTGAAAAACTAAAAGCCATGTATTACTTGCAAGCGGGCTCATTCAAAAACAGTGATGACGCCAGCAAACTGAAAGGTCAACTTGCGCTCATGGGTGTAGAGACCCATGTTGAAACCGTTAACGTGAATAACATCAATTGGCACAGAGTACGTGTCGGCCCCAGCCGTGATTTAAATGATCTTCAATCTATACAAAAACGTTTGCGTGAAGAAAAGATTGACTCAATGCTGCTAAAAGCACGCAACTAATCTACTCAATTGCACTCAACAATTTACTGAGGGCACTTACAATCACATTCTTGATTATCCTCTGAGCTTGGCAAATTAGCCGCTTTCTCAAGTCTTTCAAGACGCTCTTCTAATGTTTGCATCTGTTGTTCTTGTTGTTTTGTACTCACTGCCATTAGGTCATCATCACCCATAGCCACTGTTTCCACATCTAAGCCACGCATTCCCGCCATCACTATATCTTTTGCCTTGCGGGTTTTATCGATATTAGCCGTAACTGCATTACGACCATCCATAATCTCAAAGCTATTATGTCGCCCAGATTGTTTAGACTCAGTGACCAAACGAATAACTAAGGAGCCACCTGCAATCTCAACACTATTCAGCGATTGATAATTCTCTTGGTGAATAATCTCATAGGTTTTGTCCCAACGATCCCATTCTAAAACGGCGAGGGAATTATCTGTTAATACGAACTGCCCTTTAATACGTTTGCCACCACCTAATAAACTCATACCTTTCTTGCGCGGATAAAAATACACATTGCTCGAAAATAAGATTGAATCAGCACTATCTACCAAACCCGTTGCAATAACACGTTGCTCAAATTTGTCATCTTGTGCAAGCAAAGGAGAAGTTGTAGAAATAATGATACAAATGCTGATTATTAATGCGGATAATATAAAACGTAAGTTAGCAACGAACATGAATTTGTCCCCAATGAATTAATTTCATTATTATAAATGAATGCAGGTATATCCCGAAGTGACAATGCCAATTTAATTTTTATCGCACCATAATCGTGCACATAAAACTTTCCATTCGTTTTTTAAAGGCGTTAACATCACATCTTATAAAGAGCACGACTGATAACACTTATGAATACTGATTTCTTCCCAATCACCGCCGATGTACAAGCGCAGTTGCCGCACGTTTCCGAACAGAAAAAAGCTGCGATGAAAACACGTATTAAACAATACTTAGAGCAGGAAAATGCCGTACTTGTGGCGCACTACTATACCCATGAGGACTTACAAGAAATCGCTGAAGAAACGGGCGGAGTGGTCGCAGACTCGTTGGAGATGGCACGTTTTGGTCATGACCATCCAGCCTCTACTTTGATCGTTGCAGGGGTTAAGTTCATGGGTGAAACAGCTAAAATTTTAAGTCCAGAAAAGCGGGTGTTAATGCCCACTCTGGAAGCAACTTGCTCACTCGATTTAAGCTGTCCTGCTGATGAATTCAATCGTTTTTGTGATGAACATCCTGATCGCACATCTGTGGTTTATGCCAACACCAGTGCTGCAGTTAAGGCCAGAGCTGACTGGGTCGTGACTTCTAGTATTGCAGTCAAGTTGATTGCTCATTTAATGGATCAAGATAAAAAAATATTATGGGCACCAGATCGACATCTAGGGGCTTATTTAGAACGTATTACTGGTGCTGATATGTTGCTATGGCAAGGTGACTGTGTCGTACATAACGAATTCAAAGCCAGAGATCTTGAGCTATTGAAACAACAACATCCGGAAGCCGCGATATTAGTTCATCCAGAGTCACCACAGAGTGTCATTGAGTTAGGGGATGTCGTTGGCTCAACCAGTCAGTTAATCGCCGCCTGCCAAAAAATGTCAAACCCTAGTTTTATTGTGGCTACCGATAATCGAATTTTCTACAAAATGAAACAAATGGCGCCTGATAAACATTTTATTGAAGCCCCCACTGCGGGTGAGGGCGCTACTTGTCGAAGTTGCGCGCACTGTCCTTGGATGGCGATGAATGATTTGCATAGCCTGTTACACACATTGGAATCAGGTGACAATGAAATTCATGTGGATGAAGACATACGTGTTGCCGCCTATCAGTCGACTAAACGCATGCTAGATTTTGCCAACACATTGAAATAAAACACTACCGATAATAGGCACACTGTAACAAAGCTGATTAAGAATACTAGGCGGGGGAATTAAGTCCAGATGTGTTGTTCTGGTGGAAGTTGTAAATAATAGCCTTCCTGACTGATCTTAGTTTTTACTTGTTCGAGGTCTGCATTAGCCAGCTGCGTAATCGCTTTCAAGTCCAATTCCATAGCAAATTCTAACTGACCTAGTAACGCAATCAAATTATCTGGCAAGTGATCAAATTTGTCTTTGTCAGGTAGATAAATATACGTCTCTGCTTTTCTTGTTCCACGATAAATAAAACATTTCATAACCATTTGTCCTCTAGCGTATGCTGTGTTGGCTGAATCATATCAATCTTTAATGCGTTGCGCAGGTCGTCCCATTGAATCTAAATAGGTATAACCATGCAAGGCATCTCTAATCTCATCTAGACGACTTTGCCACTGACTATTGTGATTAATTTGCATACGTTGTGAACAACATTCAACGACTTGATTAGCATCTATGTGTACTGTAGACAGTAACTCATACACACAGTCTCCCACTTCAAACTCAGACAAGTGTAATTCATCATCTCTCAATGTCACATTAACGGCATGTGTATCACCAAACAAATTATGCATATCACCCAATACTTCTTGATAGGCTCCCACTAAGAAAAAGCCTAATAAGTATTGTTCTTGATCCACCGCATGCAATGGCAAGCTCTCATGTATTTCACCCGCATAGGGATAATGTGCAAGATGCCCATCCGAATCACACGTTAAATCATGCAGTATCACTTGCTGAGTCGGCGCTACATCTAGTTGTGTTATTGGTGTAACAGGAAATATTTGATCTAAACCCCAAGCATCCGGTAAAGACTGGAAAATGGACAAGTTCACGTAATATTTATCGCTCCAAGAGGTACTGTGTGTACGTGTCCGCAACATGCCTTCAAGTGTTACTCGTTCTTGCAGATTAATCTCATTATCCATGAATTTTTGAGCACACAACTTGAACATATCTTGCAGATCCTGCTCGGTAATTTCAGCATGGCTTTGAAGTTGCTCAATTTGGTGTCTGATATATTGTGCACTGCGTCCTAGAGTCTCAGAGTTATGACTATTCGAATCTTTACTCTCAAATTCTGTAGCTGCTGGTTGCTCTGCTAGTTCAACATCCACCACATTGGTCACGAGTGCAGCATGATGTGCCGTCAATGCTCGTCCATTTTCTGTAAAGACATTTGGGAAAGGAAGCTTTTCTTGCTCGCAGTATTGTCCAATCGATTCGATCACAGTTTGTGCATAAGTCTCTATATCATAGGCTTTTGAGAAATAACTCGTATCTTGAGTTGAGGAATAATCAACTGCCACACCCCCACCAATATCAAGGATATCTAGAGTAAATTGTTGTTGATAAAACTCTCGATAAAGACTCATCAACTCGCTGATGCCCAGCTTAAAATCGTCTAGATTAGAAATTTGCGAACCCATATGAAAGTGCAATAATTTTAGATTATCGATCCAATCATGCTGCTTTAGCGTCTGCATTAAATTCAACAAATCTTTTGCCGATAACCCAAACTTAGCTTCACAACCTCCTGAGTTCTGCCATTTTCCCGCCGCAATGGTATTCAATCTCACACGTACACCAAGTAATGGCTGAATATTGAGACGCTGTGACTCCTCAATAATCACACTTAATTCCGAGTAACTTTCAACCACACAATACGTTTGGATGCCCATATCATGGGCAAATAAAGCTAAGCGTATGTAAGCACGATCTTTGTAGCCATTACAGATTAAAATTTCACCAGTCGCTTGCATTAGCCCCAGTGCCGCAAGTAATTCTGTCTTGGTGCCCACCTCTAAACCTATGCTTCTCACATCTGAGGATAATATATGTTTTACCACCGACTTCTGTTGGTTAACCTTGATTGGATAAACAGGGGTGTGCTGAATAGGATAATGATTTTGACTTGCCGCCAATTCGAAGGCCGAACAAAGCTGTTTTACGCGCGCTTGCAAAATTTGCGGAAAGCGCAATAGCACCGGCAACGAAACCCCTTGTTGTGAAAGCTGCTGTATTACTTCATAGAGATCAATTTCATGACCAGCATCAAGCTTGGCAACTATATGACCTAGAGAATTTACATCATAATAACCCTCACCCCAGATCGGAATGTTGTAGAATTCGCGGGCATGACTGACACACCAGTTTTGATCTTTATTATCACTCATGAGTAACTTAACACTATGACTATTGAAAATTCAGAGTCCAATCATTCCCCAACTAAGTGGTTCACTGAACGCAGTGATACTTTGGGAAGTGGAATCACCCTAAGGGTTTCCTCTCATTTACATTCCGAGCAAACGCCCTATCAAAAAATAGATATCTATAAAACAGAAACATTCGGCAACTTACTCGTTATTGACGACTTTGTCATGCTGACGGCACGAGATAATTTTATTTATCATGAAATGATGGTACACCCAGCTTTATTCAATCATCACCATCCATCTCGCGTCGCTATTGTTGGTGGTGGGGATTGTGGCACTCTTCAGCAGGTACTGAAACATGATTGTGTCGAAAAGGTCACTCAAATTGAAATAGATGAACGTGTAACATGCTTGAGTGAGGAATATTTCCCCGAACTTTGCTCGTCCAATAATGACCCTCGGGCTGAATTAATCTTTGCTGATGCACTCAAATGGATGCAACAACAATCAACAGATAGTCACGATATTATTATTGTAGATAGCACAGACCCAGTAGGCCCTGCTGAGGGTCTGTTCAAACATGCCTTTTATCAAGACTGTGCTCGTGTGTTACGTGCTGATGGTATTCTTGTGCAACAGAGTGAATCACCCTTGTTGCATTGGCAGAGTATTTCATTACCCATGCAGACAGAAATGGCAAAAGCTTCTTTTTCTCACATTAGTCCGATCTTTTTCCCACAACCAGTTTATCCTTCTGGTTGGTGGTCAGCTACCCTGGCCAGTCAGTCTAAGCTCCATCTTGTCAGAGATAAACAGGCACAGAACATGCCGTTTGATACGCACTATTACAATGCCTCAATACATCTTGCGGCGTTTGCACAACCTAATTTCCTTCGTAAATAACAGCTAAAGTCATCCTTCAAGCACTTATGTTACGAGCAAAAAAAAGGCACCTCCAAAAGGAGGTGCCAGACCAACACACAACGCTAGTAAAGCTATTTATTTACAAACTCAGGATAAGCTTCCATTCCACACTCATGTAGATCGATGCCTTCCATTTCAGCTTCTTCTGACACTCGTATTCCCATTACCATCTTGATAATGAACCAGAAAATACCAGATACGATAAATGTCCATGCGAAGATAACTAAAGCACCGTAAAGCTGTGTCCCGATAACTGCGTCTCCATTTGAGAGAATGACGGCAATCAAACCCCAAATACCACAGACACCGTGTACTGAGATAGCACCGACTGGATCATCTAACTTGAACTTGTCCATAGTCACAATGCTGAGTACTACAATGATTCCACCGATGGCACCGATGAAAGTCGCTAATAAAGGAGTTGGCGTTAATGGCTCTGCTGTGATCGATACTAAGCCAGCTAATGCACCGTTTAATGTCATTGATAAATCCGCTTTACCAAACATTAAGCGTGCAGTTAACAAAGCAGCAACAACACCGCCAGCCGCCGCTGCATTAGTATTAACAAATACCAGTGATACAGCATTTGCCTCGCCAACGTTGGATACCATCAACTCAGAACCACCGTTGAATCCAAACCAACCCAGCCATAGAATGAATGTACCTAGTGTCGCCAAAGGCATATTACACCCTGGCATTGCTACAACACGTCCATCTTCTGTGTAACGGCCCTTACGTGCGCCGAGTAAAATGACACCTGCTAGAGCTGCCGTAGCGCCACATAAATGCACCACACCTGAGCCAGCGAAGTCTAGGAAACCTGCCGCGTCTAAGAAACCACCACCCCATTTCCAGAAGCCTTGCACTGGATAGATGAAGCCACACATTACGATGGCGAAGACTAGGAATGACCATAACTTCATACGCTCAGCCACTGCACCTGAAACGATCGACATAGCTGTGGCTACAAATACTACTTGGAAGAAGAAGTCTGATAGACCTGAATAGTATGTATCACCGCCACTGGCGATCACATCTGCAGCACTGTTATCAGTACTGGTTAAAATATCGATAGCAAATGGCCACCATGAGCTATCTGTTCCTGAATACATAATGTTATAGCCCATGATCATGTACATGATGCTGGCTATCGAATATAGAGCAATGTTCTTGGTGAGTATTTCTACCGTGCTTTTAGAACGCACTAAACCTGCTTCTAGCATCGCAAAACCTGCAGCCATCCACATTACAAATGCGCCCATCACTAGAAAATAAAATGTATCCAGTGCGTAAGCGAGTTCTATTACTTGATTTTCCACAATATTCTCCTACTTAATTTGATTTTTATAGCGCTTCAGCACCAGATTCGCCTGTACGAATTCGGATCACTTCAGCCAAATCAGATACAAAGATTTTGCCGTCACCGATTTTCCCAGTATTAGCAGCTGTTGTGACCGCGTCGATAACACTCTGCTGGAGAGCATCGTCGATAGCGATTTCCAATTTGATTTTAGGTAAGAAATCCACCACATATTCGGCTCCACGATATAATTCCGTGTGTCCTTTTTGACGTCCAAATCCTTTCACTTCAGTTGCAGTAATACCGGCGACACCGATTTCAGAAAGCGCCTCTCTCACATCATCCAACTTAAAAGGCTTGATAATTGCTGTTATGAGCTTCATTGTTTCTCCTAATATATTTGTTAAATATCTTTGGGACTTTGGTTTCAATTTAAGCGTGCTCAACCACATCTCTCAAGCATGATCGTGTTGCATAATCATGCTTGAGATCACGCACTTAAATAATGTCAAAGCCCCATGAAATTGTGATCACAGCGCTCTGCTCATCATCATCGCCGTCACCTGTGATTGCGTTATCTTCGTACTCGTTATGTACGATGTAGCCAGATACTGATAATCCGCCAATATCCATGCCATAACCGAACTCAACATACTCACCGAAGTCTTTTGCATCATCGCCCCATGAACCAAAGTTCGCGAACCAACCCGCATAACCAAGTGACACTTCTATGATGTTGTAATCATCATCGCTAGGCCCATCAAATGTACCGTCATACTCACCGAAGGAATACGTAAGGTCAGCACTGAAATCACCCATTGAAGTTCCTGCGTAGAGGTTGATTTCATCGTAATTCTCATCCCAGTCTTCTGTGTAGCGATAAGCTGTGTAGCCTGCACCTACATAAAAGTCTTCCATTTCATGGATGTATCCAAAGTACAAGTCGTACTCCAGGCCGTCACCGTCATCAGCACCGACATCAGCAACCCATATACCCGCATATGCACCACCCATACCAAAATCGATACCGCCGTTAGCGACCGACTCTTCTTGGTACACACCACGGAAAATATATTCAGACATGAAACCAGCGTTACCAGTAATTGATACTGAAGATTCGGCTTCTTCTGCCATACTCAATGTCGGTAGGCTCATCATAGACACCGCGATCAAAGAGCTGCTCAGTAATTTCATAGTTTTGTTTTTCATTTATTTTTTCTCCATTGAAAATAAGATTGTCAATTAACATTGCTGTTTAATGCATTTGGCGTGCCATAATTGAAAAGAACATGAAAAACAATGAGTTATTTTATGTTGTGTCTAAGAACGGAGATAAGAAAGTGAACTATCGCACAGATTTGGTGCGAATATGTCACATCTTGATGCACTATTTTCTTACATAGTGTGCAGGTAGACCTGACCCGTGTTTTCCACTACCTTAGACACTATGAAAATTAACTCTACAAAATTAGACCAACTCGCAGCTAAGCTTAAAGATGCCTTGCCTCAGGGCTATAGTGATTTCAAAACGCTCAGTGAAGACAAAGTAAAAATGATTCTTGCAGGTACTTTGCAATCAATGGATTTGGTGTCACGTGATGAATACGACATTCAAACACAGGTGCTTCAACGCACTAGAGAACGCCTAGAGCAACTAGAACAACGTCTGTCACTTCTAGAAGAAAAGTAAACTCGATATAGTCTTTTCCTCCGCAGCTTTGCCTGCATGAGGAGGATCAATGTCGTATGTCAGTTTACAAACACGTGCTCAGGATGGCTTAGACTCGCCGAGTGTCAGTGCGGAAGTGCATCTTGCTAATGGCTTGCCATGTTTTAATATCGTCGGATTGCCAGAAATGGCCGTGCGAGAGAGCCGTGAACGAGTGCGTGCGGCTATCATCAACTCACATTTCCAATTCCCCGCCAAGCGAATTACCGTTAATCTAGCCCCTGCAGAATTGCCTAAACAAGGTGGGCGATTTGATTTAGCGATTGCCATAGGTTTGTTGATCGCTTCCGAGCAGATTCAGTGTTGTGATATTGATGCTTATGAATTCCTTGGGGAATTAAGCTTGAGTGGAAAGTTACTGCAAACTCATGCCGTGTTACCGGCTGCACATACCTGTTCACAACATCATAGAATTCTCTTCACGGCAGACGCCAATCTTGCTGAACTGCAATTATTAGACACACAACATTATCTAGCTGCTTATGGATAGCCAAGGGCATACCATTATTTACGAATGGGATTGGGGCAATGTTGATCTCAATATCACCCAGGAACTCGATGCTGGTGAGACACATCACATTGTTACTGACAGTTGGGACAAAAAACCAACATCTTATACCTTATCCATAGATTTTAATGGTGGAATTGATACCGAAATTCCAGGAGATGATGACAGCCCCGAGCCACCTAATGGCATTGAAATAATTATTCCTGATAGCGATCCAGGTGCTTACATACACACTGCTTATGAGATAGACCCTTCCTCAAATCAAGTCGAAATTTCTGAAACTCTTAGCAGATTTGATGATAAAGATTACTACTCATTTAGTTTAGATAATGATGCCACAGTCGATTTTTCTCTTACTGGACTAGACGGAGATGTAGATTTGATCCTCCGAGAATCATCTGGACATACTTTAGTCCATAGATGGGAATGGGGTAATGTTGACTTACATATCTCAGAATTTTTATCTAGTGATGAGACGTATTATATTATCACCGACACTTGGGATGGAAAAGATACCGACTACACACTTAGTATAAATTTCAATGGTGGTATAGACGGCACTCAGCCGCCTTCAAAACCTGAAGATCCTCCACTACCTGACACAATACCTGCAGGTTATGCGGGCATTAATATTCAAAATGCAGTGAATTATTTTGAAGACAACTATCAAGACTACGCAGTCGTCTAGACTAGACTGGTGGTTTTTGCTTGACTGAATAAATAACCCCAGTCAGAGAGTCTGGCTGGGGTTAGAATGAACTAGCGCTGAGAGAGTTTAGTTCTCGATCAAATAATCAACTGCTGCTCGTATGGCGTCATCTGCCATATCAGCACGACCACCCTTAGCAGGCATGGCTCCGATACCGTTAATAGCGTTCGCGTAAAGTGTCTCTTTACCTTTAGCTAAGCGAGCTTGCCAAGCAGAGGCATCACCAAGTTTTGGAGCGTTCATGATGCCAGACGTATGACATGATGCACACACCTGTTGGTATACCTGATCGCCACTCATGGCTACCGCTACGGTAGTTGCTACAGCGTCGACCTGTGCTGCAGCTGCAGGCACTTCACCCACATATACCTTACCTACTGGGGCAATTCTCTCCGCTACGGCATCTTGCACTCTGCTGTCAGCAAGCTTCTCTTCGCCGTCATAAAGTGAGTTAGCGATAACAAGTATCACGATCGTAAAAGCAAATAAAAATACTAATACCGACATAAATTGGGTTGTAAATTGTTTGTCTTCCAAGTTAACTCCTATTCAATACTGTCCTTGAAATTTAAGCTCGCGATTATAGAACATCTATGTTCGTAGCACCATGAAACTCTTTTGAAATGTGTTACGTTGTATAAGAATTTTAAAATTCTTTACCATTCATCGGGAAATTCTGTCGATTCAGACTATCTGTATTAATTTCAAAAGCAATATTTAGAGATAGTGGTGTACCAAAGATGGTTGGAAACTGGTTGAAATGTGTACAATATTAAAACAAAAACAAAAGTCTATTTACACCAAAATAAGTCATTTGACAGGTTATTCTGATAATGAAATACGCGACTTACCTAGTGCTATATGCGCCACAACGCGTCGTAAAACAACCCGTTTGACGGTGGTTCCAAAACACTCTTCATCAGATCTATATTGCTCATAGTCCCCGTGTCTATAACAGACCCCTGTTTGCAATGAAGATTATTGAAGAGTGAGCGAGGCGAACAAGTCAGCCGCTGACTTTGTTTTAGATATCAGCCCAGAGTATGCCCGTTGTGATGTTACTACGGAGACAATTAGGTGCTGAAGATTATTCAGCCGTCAGCTGTTCGATGATCTCTATCATTTGATCATAACCACCTGCCGAGTTACCTGTGATTCTGTATTCACCATTAACGATGACTGCGGGAACGCCACGAATTTGGTACTTACGTATTAGATCTTTAGCCTGAGTAATTTTGGTCTCAACCGCAAAAGAGTGAAACGCCTCTCTAAACTGTGCCTCATCAATGTCATTAGTCGCTAGAAAACGAGCCATAGAATCAAGGTTTGCTAATGCTCTACCCTGTTCGTGCATACCATCAAACAATAATTCATGACCGCGCTCTAAATCACCCATCATTTCTAATGCATAAAATGCACGTGCATGTTGTTCCCATCGAGGATTAAAGATGGCAGGAATTCTGATCAAATTAACGTCATCAGCTTTTTCTTCACTCCACATCTGTATATGCGGCTCAAATTCAAAACAATGAGGACAACCGTACCAAAACAGCTCAACCACTTCATGACGTGCTTCAACATCTGAAACTGCTGGAACTTTTGGACTAACAGGGACGAAGTGCTTGCCCTCACGGTATTGTCCTGCATGGGCACTCAATGCGATTAACACTGCCGACATGGTAAGCCATAGTATGAACGATTTTCTCATGATATCTCCCAGCAGAATTGATTTCAGAGTGGTTAGAAAACCACATGCTTCAATAGTTCAAAAATAATTTAGTGTAAACCCGCGATGTACTCTGCAACTGCTTGAATCTCAGCATCAGTCATACGTTCAGCAACCTTGACCATTATTTGAGCAGCAGGATAATTTCTTTCCATGCCTCGGTATGCCTTGAGTTGTGCTGCTGTGTAAGCTGCATGCTGGCCGCTTAGCTTAGGAAACTGTGCAGCAGGGTTGCCTGCACCTGACGGCGAGTGGCATGCCATACATGCTGCGACTTCTTTTTCTGCTATACCACCGCGATAAATGTCTTGACCCTGCTCTACAAGCTCAGGATCAGCCGCTGATGGAGAGCCCGTAAGACTTGCATAATACGCAGCTAGATCGTGCATATCCTGCTCACTAAGGCCGGCTGCTTGACCTGCCATTAAAGCATTTTGACGAGTACCATCTTTGAACATCATTAACTGTGAATAGACATAGGGTGCACCTTGTCCAGCCAGTTTTGGCCAAGCTGGATTCATGCTATTTCCATCCGCTCCGTGACAGGCCGCACATGCAGCAGATTTGCTCTTACCGGCTTCAACATCACCACCGGCCCATAGTGTTTGGCCCATCAAAACACACCATAAAATCAACAATTGGATAGAAATCTTCATTTAACCTTCCTACATTACATAATCTATTTGGTTCACCTGTCGCACAGTGGCAACAGAACTTAAGGGCGCTTTATATCATAAAAGTGCATGTCTGTCGTAGCATCATTCACAATCAAATCTGTACTATGATAGCCAATCTCGCAGCGGAATCGGGCCTAGCCTAGGTTTAAGTCTCGAGCTTTTACCTGTAAACCCAAGCTAACGGCCTAAACTACATACATTCAGAATAATTTATGGATATAAAACAATCACTTACAAAATCAGAGTTTGTCACTAGTGCGGCATCACCGGCTTCTTTGCCTAAAGATACTGGCATTGAGATTGCTTTTGCGGGTCGTTCAAATGCAGGCAAGTCCAGCACTATTAATAAGCTCTGCGGACAAAAACAATTAGCCAGGGCCTCAAAAACGCCTGGGCGTACCCAACTGATCAATTTTTTTACGCTTGGACAGAACGCAATGCTGGTGGATTTACCTGGCTATGGCTACGCCAAGGCAAGCCAGTCTAAACAGCGACAGTGGATTGAGTTATTAGAATATTACTTCAGTCATAGAGTGGCGCTCAAAGGTACAGTGATTGTCATGGATATACGTCATCCATTGCAAGAAGCGGATCAAAACATGATTGACTGGTGCTTACATCACGGATCCAAAGTGCATATTTTACTCAACAAGGCCGATAAGTTGAGTCGCAATAAAGGTATGCAACAATACCATACCACTCGCAAGGCGCTCGCTGATCAACAACTAGAGCACGTCAGCCTGCAATTGTTTTCAGCCGCGAATGGCTCAGGAAGTAACGAAGTACTTAGCACATTATCTGAGTGGATGGGTGCATAACAGCGCTTTGGGTATTGTGTGAAGGCGGGTATTAGTATTGAGTGAAGCTTCACTGACCATTCAAGATAAGTATGACAAAAGAATGAAATCAGACTGGAAATTCTCCAGTCTGATTCATACTTTCTTTCAATGAAAAACAGCTTCAATCAGGAGTAAATGAATACACACTATTAAGTGTACACAGACTTATGACTGAAGAGACTTCAACTAGTTCAGTTTGATTTGCTCGCTCATCTAATATTGGAATACCCCAGCATCACCGCTACCTCGCTGACCTGATCAGTGGGCTTGATCCCAGTTCTCACCGGTATTAGCATCCACCTCTAGCGGCACATCCAGCTCAGCTGCAGATACCATATATTCAACAATCTTCGCTCTGTCAGTCTCTAATTGATCCTGATGACATTCAAATACTAACTCATCATGCACTTGCATAATCATGCGTGTACTGGTTTGTTTGTTAGTTTGAGAGTCTGTTAACCATGCGTCAATTGAACCCATAGCTTGTTTAATAATATCAGCCGCAGTGCCCTGCATGGGTGCGTTGATAGCGGTACGTTCAGCATACTGTCGACGTTGAGCATTACGCGAATTAATCTCAGGCAAATACAATCTTCTACCCAACAGTGTTTCCACATAGCCTTGTTCATGAGCGAGTTCACGTGTTTCATCCATGTAAGCTCTTACCCCTGGATAACGTTCAAAATATACATCTACATAGGATTGCGCCTGATGACGACCAATCCCCAATTGCTTAGCTAATCCAAAGGCGGACATACCATAGATCAAACCAAAGTTAATGGCTTTTGCGGCACGGCGCTGCTCTTTATCGACCTTTTCAACGGTCACATCAAACACTTCAGCCGCAGTCGCACTATGCACATCTTCACCTCTCTCAAACGCTATCATCAAACGTTCATCTTGAGATAAATGCGCCATGATTCTCAATTCAATCTGCGAATAATCCGCTGCTAAAATGACACTGTCAGCCGGCGCTACAAAAGCCTGACGAATTCGTCTACCTTCTTCTGTACGCACTGGTATATTTTGCAAATTAGGGTCACTAGAAGAAAGTCGGCCTGTGGAGGTCACCGCTTGATGATAAGACGTGTGCACGCGCCCAGTATCCGCACAGATTTGTTTGGGAAGTTTATCTACATAGGTACTTTGTAGCTTCTTTAAAGAGCGATAGTTTAAAATCAACTCTGGAAACTCATAGTCATGAGCGAGCTCTTGCAACACATCCTCCGCTGTTGATGGTTGCCCTTTAGGTGTTTTACGAATTGCCGGCAACTCTAACTGTTCAAATAATATGTGTTGTAACTGCTTCGGTGAATCTAAATTAAACTCTTGGCCGATGGATTCAAAAGCCTGTTGTTGCAAAGCATTAATTTTTTGCGACAGTTGTTGGCCTTGCTCGGCCAAAGAAGCCCTGTCTATGTAGACACCTATACGCTCTAAACGAGACAAGACTGACAATAAAGGAATCTCTATTTGTTGGTAGAGTTTATATTGCTTATCTTGCTTTGCTAGCTGCGGATGTAAAATCTCATGCAATTGCAAGCACATGTCTGCATCTTCCGCGGCATAGTCCAGCGCTATGTCCAGTGCCACTTGATTAAAGGTAATCTGTTGAGCCCCTTTACCTGCCACCTCTTCAAACTTAATATTCTTATGATCTAAATGCAATGAACATAGCGTGTCTAAATCATGGCGACTGGCTGTTGAGTCCAACACATATGATTCCAACATAGTGTCGTGCTGTATGCCTCTCAAAGTAACTCCCACTCGAGCCAGCACTGACATATCATATTTTAAGTTATGGCCTACCTTGGCGTATTGATCACTTTCTAAAATAGGTGACAGTTGTTCCAACACATAGGACAAGCTGAGTTGTTCAGGTGCGCCCACATAATCATGCGCAATGGGTAAATAAGCTGCTTCATCAGCCTGCACAGCGAATGACAGTCCGACCAAATTGGCCTGCATGTAATCAAGATTGTCGGTCTCAGTGTCAAAGGCAAATAATTGCGCACTTTTTAATTTGTTAATCCATGCTTGCAACTCTTGCTCGGTCATGATGAGCTGATAATTCTTTTCAATCGTAGCGGTTTTAGCAACAGCAGGCTCAACACCAGCGCTTGCCGATGTTGATAACTGAGCTTGGTTATCGTTTAGCTCCTCTAACCATGATTTGAAATTTAAATCAGTATAGAGTCGCTGCAACGTCTTTTTATCATTTTCAGCAACAAACAAATCCTCCAGCTGAACATCTAGCGCACAGTCCTCTTTAATAGTAGCTAATTCGTATGACATCGGTAGATCATCAATAGCCGCTCTTAATTTGTCACCAATTTTGCCTTTAACCTCAGCAGCATGCTCGATGACACCTTGCATAGTGTGATACTGATTCAACCATTTCACCGCAGTCTTAGGGCCCACTCCAGGCACCCCAGGAATGTTATCCGACTTATCACCCATTAATGCTAAGTAATCAATTATCTGGCAAGGTTCTACTCCAAATTTTTCCTGTACGCCTTGAGCATTCATACGTGATTCATTCATGGTGTTGATAAGACTAATATCGTCATCCACTAATTGCGCCATATCCTTATCACCGGTTGAGATAAGCACCTTATAATCTTGTGTGACTGCATGTTTTGCCAGAGTGCCAATGACGTCATCTGCTTCTACTCCTGGAATTGAAATCAATGGAATACCAAGAGCTTTTATACACGCATGCAGAGGTTCAATCTGACAGCGCAGATCATCAGGCATAGGGGGTCGATGCGCTTTGTATTCAGAAAAAATTTCATGCCTAAAGGTCTTGCCTTTAGCGTCAAAAATCACTGCCACACGAGTCGGCTGTTCCTCATCGATGAGTTTGCGCACCATTCTCAATACACCAAAGGTAGCACCCGTCGGCTGACCTGACTGATTAGTCAATGGCGGCAAGGCATGAAAAGCTCGATATAAATAAGATGATCCGTCGATTAATACTAATAAAGGTTTTTCTGACATGGGCATAACAATAGAATTTAAGAATAGGGATGACAGATATTACGTCATGACTGAAACTTATCATGTAAACTGCCAGAAGGGAAAATCATGCTATGAATGACAATAAAACCGCCAAAAGATCATCTACAGAAATCAACCAATTGGGCAACTTATCCCGCGAAAGTTGGAAGATTTTTCAAATCATTGCAGAATTTGTTGAGGGCTTTGAGCGTCTAGCGCAGATCGCACCCTCGGTGAGCATTTTTGGCTCAGCACGTATTGCACATGATCACCCTTATTATCAACTCACCGAAGATATAGCCCGCGCACTATCCGACGCAGGCTTTACGATAGTCAGCGGAGGTGGCCCAGGAATTATGGAAGCAGCCAATAAGGGGGCTTTCGAGGGTAAATCACCCAGTGTAGGCTTGAATATCTTTTTACCGAATGAACAATCAGGAAATAATTACCAGGATATTTCACTCAATTTCAGACATTTCTTTTCTCGTAAAGCTATGTTCGTAAAATATGCATCAGCTTACGTAGTACTACCTGGGGGGTTTGGTACCCTAGATGAATTAGCAGAAATCCTTACCCTGGTACAAACGGGCAAGTCACGTAAGATTCCAATCATTTTAGTAGGGTCTGAATTTTGGCAGGGTTTATTAGACTGGTTCAAATCTTCCTTACTAGAGACGGGCACCATTTCTGCATCTGACTTAAATTTGATGCAAGTTGTCGATCATCCAGATAGAGTTGTTAATGCTATTTTTGATTATTACGAAGATCGCTCTTTTGAGCCCTCTACCGAAGAGCAACAAAAACTGTCAGAACTCTAAAATCCGCCACCATTCATCAATACTAAATGCTGAACAAACTCATACACACTATTGATACTATCAACGAACTCATCGGTCGCAACATTGCCTGGTGTCTGCTCGCTATGGTTGCCATAACATTTCTGAATGTCGTGTTACGTTATGGTTTTGGTATTGGTTCTATTGCAGCTCAGGAAAGTGTTATCTATTTGCATGCTTTTGTATTTATGTTGGGATTAGCTTATACCTATAAGCATGACGCACATGTACGCGTAGATGTTTTTTATGCGAATTTTTCTGCCCGTCAAAAAGCTTATGTGGATTTACTGGGAACGTTAATTTTATTACTGCCTTTTTGTTTTTACCTCGCTTTTAGTAGCTGGGATTACACACATAACTCTTGGAAACTATTGGAAGGCTCAGCAGAAGCAGGTGGTCTACCCCTAGTTTATATTCTCAAGACATTGATACCCATCATGCCATTACTACTAGCACTACAAGCATTCTCCGTCGTACTCACCAGCATTCAAACTATCACCAAACAGTATCCATAACATATGTCTCTAATCGCTTTATTAATGTTCTTAGTGGTTATCTGCATCCTGATGACGGGCTATCCAGTCGCCTTCACATTAGCTGGAGTCTCTTTATTATTTGCACTTATCGGCACATTCCTGAGTGGTTTTGATAGCGCTTTAATGCACGCCTTACCGAGCCGTCTATTTGGCATCATGACCAATGAAACATTAGTGGCAGTGCCTTTGTTTGTATTTATGGGAGTTACATTAGAACGCTCTAAAATTGCTGAACAATTATTAGAAGCCATGGGTGAAATGTTTGGCGCTATTCGCGGTGGGCTAGCTTATTCTGTAGTCATAGTCGGCATGTTACTAGCTGCGAGCACGGGCATAGTTGGAGCCACCGTCGTCACCATGGGATTGTTATCTTTACCAACCATGCTGAAAAGGAATTATGACCCAGCGCTATCGAGCGGAATAATTTGTGCCTCAGGCACGCTCGGCCAAATCATTCCACCTTCTATTATTTTGGTTTTATTGGGTGACGTGATTTCCACCGCTTATCAACAATCACAATTAGACCAAGGTATTTTTTCACCTAGCACCGTCTCTGTCAGTGATCTTTTTGCCGGAGCTTTGATTCCAGGCTTACTATTAGTATCGCTGTATATTCTGTACATATTTTTCATCTCTATCCGCAGCCCTGAACGCATGCCTGCTTTACAAGTCACTCAGTCAGGCTCGCAACTAGGATGGCGAGTGCTGCGTGCATTAGTGCCACCTATCAGCCTCATCTTTGCAGTGCTCGGATCGATTATTGGTGGCTTAGCCACACCTACAGAGGCTTCATCCGTAGGGGCAGCAGGCGCTCTAATGTTGGCAGCTATTAATAAACAATTAGATTTAGAGTGTCTTAAATATGTAGTGCGGCGTACCACTCATGTGACCTGCATGGTATTCGCCATCTTCATAGGTGCGTCTTTATTCTCATTGGTATTCCGCGCGTATGGTGGTGACGAAGCTGTGCATAATTTCCTCACACAATTACCAGGTGGATTGTTCACTGCATTGGTAATAGTGATGGCATTGATGTTTGTATTGGGTTTTGTGCTCGACTTCATAGAGATCACTTTTGTAGTAGTCCCTATCGTAGGCCCAATACTACTGAGCATGGGAGTTGACCCCATTTGGCTGGGTATTATGATCGCACTTAATTTGCAGACCTCATTTTTAACACCACCATTTGGCTTTGCGTTATTTTATCTGCGTGGAGTAGCACCCACCAACATCACTACACAGCACATCTATAAAGGTGTGCTGCCGTTCATTGGCATTCAGCTGGGCGTCTTGATAATAGTCGCCAAATGGCCAGAGTTGACCACTTGGCTACCAAAAATTCTCAATAATTAAACTATCGATTAAAACAATAACCGTCTAGAAATTATTTATTGGTATGGCGAAACTGTTGGAACAAGTTGCAAATATCCCACCACAACTAAAATTAGATAAATTGCGCCAATACCAAATGTAATACCTCGTTTAGTGCCTGTGCTGCCATCATTATTTTTGATCGCTTGAGACATGATCACTAAAGCTACAAATGCGTTAACTAGGAAGAAACCCTGTGTACTCCACTCTTTGGCGTCCCACATCATTTTCCATTTATCGTACAAATCACCGTCCATTATTTCTCCTCTGATACATTCGGATAGTTTGATCTCTATTAGTGAGATCTTTAGTTATTTATTTTTTGGCGAGTATATCAGCCGCTCAAAAAAAATTCTTTTTTATAAATTTATTCGCCAGCATACTTAAAAATTCATCTTAATATCATTTTAATTCAGTGGCTTACGATCATCTAATGTTAAGATATGCCCTCTCTGATACGTCAAACCAGGCTTTAGACTTACTCAAAAACTGCTGATACGAGTCATATATCTCTTGCGCAAAGGGGTCATCTCCGACAACTTCAGCCACAACTTGCTCAGATAACTGTCTAAACCTCTCTAACACTTCAGGTGGAAACTCTCGCATCTCCACCTTATGTTCATTGATCAGCATTTCTAATGCGTCGTGATTTCTAGTTGTGAATTCCTGCATCATATTTTGATTCGCCACACGTGAGGCGTATTCAACAATGCTCTTTAAATCTGCTGGTAATTGATTGAATGCTTGCGCATTCACAAAACACTCCATGGTCGTGCCCGGCTCATGCCAGCCCGGAGAGTAATAATATTTTGCCGCTTTATGCAGTCCAAAAGCTAAGTCATTGTATGGACCTACCCACTCGGTAGCATCTATCACTCCTTTTTGCAGTGATACAAACAAATCACCGCCCGGCACATTCACAGGAGTACCACCTGCTAAGCGAAGGACTTCACCACCCAAACCAGGAATACGCATCTTTAGGCCCACCAAGTCATCCAAAGAATTAATCTCTTTGTTGAACCAACCACCCATCTGCACCATAGAATTACCCGCAGCCATAGGTATTAATCCAAACGGTTCATAAGCACGTCTCCACAGATTCATACCATCACCTTGATATAGCCAAGCATTCATTTCGTTAGCATTCATGCCAAAGGGGACTGTTGAGAAAAACTGAAAAGCTGGATTCTTACCTTTCCAATAATAGGCTGATCCATGTCCCATCTGGGCTGTGCCTGATTGAACCGCGTCAAAGCTCTCAAAGGCAGGCACAATTTCACCCGCGCCATAGACTTTGATGGTTAGGCGGCCATTCGACATTTCTTTGATGATATCGGCTAAATATTGCGCACCAGTGCCTAGCCCTGGAAAATTCTTTGGCCACGTGGTAACCATTTTCCACTCAAATTTTTCTTGGAGAATATTCTGTGTGGGATCCGTTTGATCTTGTTCATCTCCACAAGCACTCAGACCCATGCCAGCGGCACCTACTCCCATCAGCTGCAAAAATTTTCTACGTTGTTTATTTTCCACTCATCTCCCCCTGACTGCTTTGATCATCTCATATGTATGGATAGGCTATTATGCATTAGCCAATCTTGGTTAGATTAGCATAAGCGACTACTAACCATTTCGATCCACTGCTTTCAAACTTAACTTGCACACGTGCGCTCTTACCTTGCCCTTCGAGATCTATTATCACACCTTCACCAAATTTCTTATGTGATACACGCTGACCGATGTTAAGCCCATTATTGTCATTATCACCAGAAATTCTTTTCTTCACTTTTTGCATTGGTTCTGGACGATGAATTGTTTGGGTAACATGCGCACGTGGCCTGACTTCCACCATTAATTCGGCAGGCACTTCGTTGATGAATCGAGACGGTGCATTATAATTTTCATTGCCGTACAGTCGCCTAGACTCGGCATAGCACATCATTAAATTTTCGCGTGCACGCGTGATACCCACATAGCATAAGCGTCGCTCTTCTTCGACACGTCCCGGTTCATCCATGGACATGCTACTCGGAAATAAGCCTTCTTCCATGCCCACTAAAAATACCAGAGGAAACTCCAAACCCTTGGCAGAATGTAATGTCATTAGCTGCACACAGTCCTCCCACTTTGACGCTTGCCCTTCTCCAGATTCTAAAGCAGCTGTAGATAGGAATGCTTCAGTTGGAGAGAGATCTTCACCCTCCTCAGATTCATAACGGAAGCCACGAGCGGCCTCAATCAACTCGCCTAAATTTTCAACTCTAGACTGACCTTTCTCGCTACGGTCTTTCTCAAAATGCATTTGCAAGCCAGAGCCACTGATGATTTGTTCTATTTGATCATGCAACTCCAATGGTTTTGATTCATCAGACAATTTTTCTATCAATGCAATAAATTGTTGCAATGCACCACTAGCACGAGCTGCTAACTGACCTGTTGCCAACACTGCTTTTGTAGAATCCCATAAAGGTAAGGATTGAGAACGTGCATGATCACGAATGACTTGCAGAGTACGGTCACCTATTCCTCTGGGTGGATGATTAACTATTCGTTCAAAGGATGGATCATCTACACGATTTGATATCAAGCGCAAATAGGCTAATGCATCTTTTACCTCAGCTCGCTCAAAAAAGCGTAAGCCGCCATAAATACGATAGGGAATTTGCTGCGAAATTAAATTTTCCTCAAATACACGTGATTGTGAATTAGAGCGATATAAAATTGCGGCCTCACTGTGTTTACGTCCTTCTTGATTAACCCATTCTCGAATACGTTCAATCACAAAACGTGCTTCATCATGTTCATTATATGCCGCATATAATTGTATCGGTGTACCTTCATTACCTTCAGTCCACAGCTTTTTACCTAAGCGACCTTGGTTATTACTGATCAACTCATTAGCGGCAGATAATATGGTGCTAGTGGAACGATAATTTTGCTCTAATCTGAATGTCTGAGTATCTTTATTGTCTTTGCTAAAAGAAAATATGTTTTCAATTTTAGCTCCACGCCAACCATAAATTGACTGATCATCATCACCCACCGCAAAAATTGGTGCACGTTTGCCTGCGATTACTTTTAACCAATCATACTGGATCGAGTTAGTGTCTTGAAACTCATCGACTAATACATGCTGGAAACGATGATGGTAATGCATGAGTATGTCTTGATTGTTTTTTAATAATTCTAAACTCCGTAACAGCAACTCTGCAAAATCAACCACACCGGCTCGCTCACATGCACTCTCATAAGCACTATAGATGCGAGCAAATTGACGCGTTGTTAGATCACCATTATCTTGTATTTGATGTGCGCGCAAACCTTCATCTTTGCGTGCATTAATAAACCACTGCGCTTGTTTAGATGGCCATTTTGATTCATCTAACTCAAGGCCCTTCATAATACGTTTTACCAAACGGAACTGGTCTTCTGAATCTAAGATTTGAAAAGCTTGTGGTAGGTTGGCTTGTTGCCAATGAGCACGCAACATGCGATGCGCTATGCTGTGAAAAGTGCCTACCCACATACCAGAGAGATTTGCTTCTAACAAAGTCTCAACACGCCCCCGCATTTCAGCTGCTGCTTTATTGGTAAATGTTACTGCCAATAAACCATAAGGTGATGCACCTTCAACATTACACAACCATGCAATACGATGAACTAACACACGAGTTTTTCCACTACCAGCACCGGCTAATACTAAGGTTGGCCCAGGTACTGCGGTCACTGCATTGCGTTGTTCTGCGTTCAATCCATCGAGTATTGGAGAGACATCCATGATGATATTTTTATTAAGTTAGTAAATCAGATATACGATGGCACTCGCCGCAAGCAGTGTGGCCGTTGAAAGTGCTGCGGTAAACCAATTTTGGCGTTTGACCTGCTGCTCTAATTTTTCAATTTTTTGCACCAGCAAGGTATCTGTTTGTTGATGCTGATTATGAGTTTGTAATGCTTGATATATTAAGGTGGGTATTTCTGGCGATTGTTCTAATATTTTTGGCAGGTGATTTTTCATACCTTTAACCAATGCATGGATTCCCACTTGCTCACTCATCCAACGGTCAAGAAATGGTTTAGCTGTTTGCCATAAATCTAAATCTGGATCCAGTTGGCGACCCAAGCCTTCTATATTGAGTAAAGTCTTTTGTAACAGTACTAATTGGGGCTGAACTTCCATTTTGAATCGACGTGCAGTCTGGAATAGACGTAGAAGCAAATTGCCAAAGGAAATTTCACTAATAGGCTTTTGGAAAATAGGTTCACATACTGTTCTAATAGCGGACTCGAAATGATCTAAGCGCGTGTCTGACGGCACCCATCCAGATTCCAAATGTAGTTCTGCGACTCTGCGATAGTCTCTATTGAAGAACGCCAATAAATTCTCTGCTAAATAGCGTTGGTCTTCAACTGTCAGGGTGCCCATAATGCCAAAATCCACACCAAGATACTGAGGGTCTTGAGGGTTTTCATAGGAAACAAAAATATTGCCCGGATGCATATCCGCATGGAAAAAATTATGCTGAAACACCTGCGTGAAGAATATGTGCACACCACGTTCAGACAGCTTCTTCATATTGGTATTGTTTTCAGACAATGTCTTAACGTCATTCACGGCTATACCATAAATACGCTCCATTACCATCACGTCTACACGCGTCAGATCCCAATAAACCTCTGGCACATAAAGATCGGGGGAGTTCTCAAAATTGCGTCTTAGCAAACTCGCATTAGCGGCTTCTCTTAACAGATCCAACTCATCTAATATCGTCGTCTCATAGTCTGCCACCACTTCACGTGGACGTAGGCGGCGACCATCCTCCCAATATCGATGTGCCATATCTGCAATCAAATGCAGTAACTCTAAATCTCTTTGTATGTGCTTTCTAATTTCAGGGCGTAATACTTTAATCACCACATCAGTGCCATCCAATAAGGTGGCGGCATGCACTTGTGCAATTGAAGCTGACGCAAGCGGTGTCTCATCAAAATGAGAAAAGAACTCTTCTATCGGGCCACCAAGAGATGCTTCAATTGTCTTTTTAGCTTGATCTCCTGAAAAAGGGGGTACTTGATCTTGCAACTTTGCCAACTCATCAGCCACGTCGTCTGACAATAAATCACGTCGTGTTGAGAGCGCCTGCCCAAACTTTACAAATATAGGGCCTAAGTCTTCCAATGAACGGCGAATACGTACCCCATGTGAAATATCAACACGGCGAAACCAATGCCATGGCATAAGTAACAAAATAAATCGTAAGGGACGAAAGAAGTGAATAGCAAAAATAACTTCTTCCAAACCGTTGCGGACCAGTATCATATTGATTTGAACAATACGTACGAATTGCCTAATTAGACGCATAACTCTATTTCTTCTCAGTATATTTATTAAGGCGCGCTTCTAATCGATCTACTCTCGCACGTGTATCGTCAACCTCTTGGATGAAATGTTCAACTTCACTTTTTGTAACTGCAACTTGTAAATCATCTTGCAAATAATCTCTGACATCCAAACGCATATTCTCACCCAGTCTATGCATTATAGAAGCGAATGTTTTTGCGCCACTGGCAATCTGATATGCCAGCACATCACCTGTATATTTTGAAATCACATCTTGCCAATCGATCTCAATTTCGCTGAGCACTTTATTAAAAACACTAGCTACATGACTATCACCCTGAATTTCTATACTGCCATCTTTGAGCAATTGACTTTGATCACGCCCAGCCATTTTCTCAGGTAACACATTTACAGAAACGATAATGCCAGCATCACAATCAGCAATATGCTCACTTTCTATAAAGCGCAAATCACGCACTTGCATACAGATAGTAATATTGGCTTCCTTGAGGGTAATCGAGAGTGTTTTTGCATTAATACTCTGTAAGTCCTGAGCACGCTCAGGATCGCAATCTAGATAACGATTGAAGCTCGATACAATGAATGTATTAAGCGTTGAACTCATTAATACTTATACCCGATATGCGCGGCGACAATACCACCACTCATGTTTACCACACGACACTCATCAAAGCCGGCATCTGTAAACATAGACTTAAGCGTTTCTTGATCTGGGTGCATACGAATAGATTCAGCAAGATAGCGATAGCTATCTTCATCACGTGCAATGGTTTTACCTAGCCATGGCAAAATCGAGAATGAGTAACGATCATAAATAGGCTGCAACCATTCATCAGGTTTTGAGAACTCTAACACTATGAATTTACCTGCGGGCTTAAGCTTGGCATAAACTGATGCTAGGCAGTTTTCTTTGAAAGTGACATTACGCAATCCAAATGCCATCGTCACACAATCAAAAGTATTATCATCAAAAGGCAGATACTCAGCATTAGCCTGCACATATTGCAAATTTTTCATAATGCCTTGGTCTATCATTTTGTCTCGCCCCGTTTGCAACATGCTAGCGTTAATATCAGACAAAATCACAGTGCCTTGCTCGCCCACACGTTTACTGATGGCTGCTGCTAGATCACCGGTTCCACCCGCCAAATCTAATACTGTCTGGCGCTCTCTTATAGCCGCCGTATGGATGACAAATTTTTTCCACAAGCGGTGCATACCAAATGACATTAAGTCATTCATGACATCATAATTTTCTGCCACGGATTCAAACACGTGACGCACTTTTTGAGTTTTTTCTTGCGGACTTACCTTGGCATATCCAAAGTGAGTCTTTGATTCATCATTCATCAGTTAACTTTTACTTTCGATATTTAAGCGAAAGTTTAGTGTGTCTTACGTTTATGGCCAGCAGCTTCCAAGCGGTCCAAATAATCCTGCCACTTCGCCGTCTGCTTTACACCAAGATCATACAAGTATTCAAAGCTATATAGGCCAGAATCATGATTGTCATCAAACACCAATCTGACAGCATAATTGCCTACAGGATCTATGGCTGTGATACTCACATCTTCTTTACCGAGTTGAAGAACTTCTTGACCCGGTCCGTGCCCAGCGACCTCTGCTGATGGTGAGTACACTCTTAGATACTCACAGGTATATTCAAAATTACTACCATCATCAAACGATATCTCTAGCAATCGTGATTTTTGGTGTAATTGTATTTCTGTAGGATGTATTTTTGCCATTTGATCTTCCATATTTAATTGCTAAACCTTAACAAATCTATAACGATATTAATACTGACCACAGATACCATTAAGAGGTATCAGTACTACAATATATAGCGACTCAAATCCTCGTCTTTACTAAGCTCAGAGACATGTAAGTCCACGTAGGCTTGATCAATAACGACAGCCTCACCGTCCTTATCGGGCGCATCATATGAGAGAGTCTCTAATAATCTCTCCATTATGGTGTGTAATCTTCTGGCACCAATGTTTTCGGTTCTCTTGTTTACATCATAGGCAGTCTGCGCGATACGCCTCACACCACATTCAGAGAATTCTAGACTAACGCCTTCAGTAGCAAGTAATGCAATGTATTGCTCAGTCAATGAAGCCGTAGGCTCAGTAAGTATGCGAATGAAATCATCCACTGCTAGCGCGTTAAGCTCTACTCGAATGGGTAGACGTCCCTGTAACTCTGGCACTAAATCTGTCGGCTTAGAGAGATGAAATGCTCCTGATGCAATAAAAAGTATGTGGTCGGTTTTAACGCTGCCATGCTTAGTAGATACAGTACACCCCTCCACTAAAGGTAATAAATCTCTTTGCACACCTTCTCTAGAGACATTGCCTCCATTGTATTCACCTTGTTTAGCGACTTTATCGATCTCATCTAGAAATACGATACCATTTTGCTCAACTCGTTCTAAAGCCAATAATTTAAGCTCATCTTCATTAATTAAGTTCTGCGCTTCCTCGTCGCTAATCAACTTAAAGGCCTCTTTGACTTTTAATTTACGTGTCGTGGTTTTTTGTGCTCCAATATTTTGAAACATACCCTGCAATTGATTGGCCATATCCTCCATACCCGGTGGCGTCATGATTTCCACACCTGCGGGAGTTGCACGCAATTCAATTTCAATCTCTTTATCATCTAAATCACCCTCGCGCAGCTTCGTACGAAACTTTTGCCGCGTTTCATTAGCAAACCCTGCATCACCACTGGCTTGAGTTGAAGCAAATGATTCTGACTTTGGTGGTGGCAATAATGCATCTAAAATTCTTTCCTCTGCCGCTTCTTCAGCACGAAAGGCAACCTTAGACATTTCTGACTCACGCAACATTTTGATTGCACTATCAACCAAATCTCGAATAATTGATTCAACATCACGACCAACATAGCCAACCTCAGTGAATTTTGTCGCTTCAATTTTTATGAATGGTGCTTGTGCCAATTTAGCCAGACGTCGGGCAATTTCAGTCTTACCCACACCGGTTGGACCTATCATTAAAATATTCTTTGGTGTGACCTCTGATTTAAGATCATCTGACAGTTGAATTCGACGCCAGCGATTCCGCAATGCAATCGCGACGGCTCTTTTTGCTTCATGTTGACCAACAATGTGCCGATCTAACTCTTCTACTATTTCTCTAGGTGTCATATTAGACATCTCATTTACCTCGGTGAGATATGGACCTTATGTTTATTTAAGGACTTCGATAGTGGTATTGGTATTGGTGTAAATACAAATGCTCGCCGCAATATTAAGTGAACTCTTAACAATCGATTCAGCATCCATATCAGTGTTATCGATTAACGCACGTGCTGCAGACTGCGCAAAGGGCCCGCCCGAACCGATAGCGATCAAAGAATCTTCAGGCTCTATGACATCTCCGTTTCCGGAGACAATTAATGATGAATTCTTATCCGCCACTGCCAGTAGCGCCTCTAAGCGTCGTAACATTCTATCAGTGCGCCAATCCTTAGCCAGCTCAACGGCTGCGCGTGTTAAATGACCACTGTGTTTTTCAAGCTTACCCTCAAAACGCTCAAATAGAGTGAATGCATCAGCAGTACCACCCGCAAATCCAGCCAATACTCTGTCATGGTAGAGTCGTCGTACTTTATTAGCATTCGCCTTCATGATGGTGTTGCCTAACGTGACTTGACCATCACCACCCAGAACTACGCTGTCTCCCCGCCTGACTGAGACTATGGTTGTGCCTTCAAATTGTTCCATGTCAGATCCTCATTTTTAACTGGCGTGAATTGTACACCAAAGACCAACACATTTAGCCCTATAAAATGAGGCTTTTTTAACCACAACCTTTACAGTGTGTAATGAGAAATAGGTGGGGGAAACGCGACAATCAATCAGACTTTTTTTTCGCTCTAGGATGAGCATCGTCATACACCTTAGCCAGATGTTGAAAGTCTAGTTGGGTATAGACTTGGGTGGTACTAATGTTTGCATGACCTAGTAGTTCTTGCAGTGAACGCAGATCGCCGCTCGATTGAAGAATATGACTGGCAAAAGAATGACGTAACATATGAGGGTGTAGATGCATACCTAATCCACATTGACGCGCAGCCTGTTGAACTCGACTTTGTACGGTACGTTGCGAGAGTCGAACACCGCGCTGGGAAATAA
>CBFHSW010000003.1:0-5571 GCA_965658595.1 Gammaproteobacteria bacterium
AAACGTGCCAGATTAGCGGTGCGATGTATCTTCATGGTCACGGTCGCGCCTGAGGCAATCTTGTGCACGGTGGGCGTGAGTGGGGCAGAATGTCTTTGGGGCAACACTACCGCATCTACACCGGCAGCATCAGCTGTTCTAAGACAGGCACCGAGGTTATGCGGATCACTGACTTCATCAAGCATTAAAATCAACGGCGGATGTGTAACGTCATCCACCATTGCAATGACATCTTGCTCATCTATCAATTCGGTGGCCTGACAACTAGCGGCAATGCCTTGATGTTGAGTACCCTCGCATAAAGTATCGAGTTTTGGACGTTGTATGGTTTGAATAGAGATACCAAACTGCTGAGCTTGTTGTGCACAAACTTCGACACGTTTATTTTTCTTGTTTTGTTCTATCCATAACGTTTGGATGCGGTCTGGCTGACATCTTAGAAGGGCGGATACGGTATGCAACCCGGGAAATACTTCCTGTTTACTCATGATTGTGGTTTTCTATTTTTCTTTCTTTTGCCTTTCCTCTTCGCAGGGGAAGCTTTTTTAGAGTCTTTTTGTGGTGAATACGGGGAGTCTTTTTTGGATCCTTTTTTGGAGGTTTTTTTAGAGGTTTTTTGGGTGTCTAACTCTTTTTTAGCACGTGCACGTGATTTACGTGACGGCAGTTTTGGACTATCTGGGTTTTCTAATTGAAAGTCTATTTTTCGATCATCGATATCCACGCGTGCTACACGTATATTGCAAGTCATGCCTAAACGATAGTGTTGACCTGTCAGCTCGCCTTCTAAGGCCATGGTAGAAGAATTATAGTGATAGTAGTCGTCTGACAACGTGCTGATGTGTACCAGGCCTTCTATATAGATATCACGCAGTTCAACAAATATTCCAAAGGCAGTAACACCGGTAATTTCCCCTTCAAATACCTTGCCCACTTTATCCTGCATGAACTCACATTTTAACCAGAGTGTCGCATCTCGAGTGGCATCATCGGCACGTCGTTCAACCATTGAGCAATGCTCACCTTGCAGGACAAGATCGTTGTGTGTGTACTGAAAATTATCAGCTGTTTGACAATCAGCGAGGTGGCTGATGGCACGATGAATAATTAAATCAGGATAACGACGTATAGGCGAAGTGAAGTGTGCGTAGAGAGGATGTGCTAATCCAAAATGCCCCTTGTTGTCAGGACTATATACGGCTTGAGATAGAGAGCGTAACAGCATGGTCTCGATCCAGCGATCTTCTTGGCGCTGATTAATCTTAGTGATTAACTGAGCGTAGTGTTTGGGCTCCGGTTTTTCACCTCCACCCAATGTTAACCCCAATGTTTTGAGTAATTCATTGAGTTCTTTGAGCTTGGTTTCGCTGGGGCCTTCATGTACTCGATAAAGTCCGGGACATTTATGTTTTTCTATGTAACGAGCTGCCGCTACATTGGCCAAGATCATGCACTCTTCAATAATTTTGTGAGCATCGTTGCGTTCATAAGGCGCAATTCTGACAATTTTTTGTTCTTCACCAAATTCAATTTTTGTTTCAGTGGAGTGAAATTCTATAGCACCGCGTTGAGCGCGTGATGCGAGTAAGACTTTAAACAGATCATGCAAGTGATCGAGTGGTTCACATAAAGCTCCTAAGTTCTCACGCATGCTAGGGTCTTTATCAACTATACCGGCGGCCACTTCAGTGTAGGTAAGACGTGCATGAGATTGTATCACTGCTTTATAGAATCGATAGCTACGCAAGCCTCCTTTGGCGGCTAGACTCATTTCACATACTAGAGTCAATCGAGGCGTATTTGGTCTGAGTGAACACAATCCATTGGATAGATTCTCTGGCAACATGGGGATAACACGCCCAGGGAAATACACTGAGGTACCACGCCATTGGGCTTCACGATCAAGTTCGGTGCCTGTTTGGACATAGAAAGACACGTCAGCAATAGCGACATATAACTTCCATCCTGAATCGGTCGGTTGGCAATAGACAGCATCATCAAAATCTTTAGCATCTTCACCATCAATAGTCACAAATGGAAGATGTTTTAAATCAACGCGTTGCTCAGACTCGACTTGGATAGAGTCTTCTGAGAAAGAGTCTGCTTCTTGTATTACTTCATCCGAGAATTCATTGGGTAGACCATGTACTCGTATTGCGATATCAATTTCCATTCCAGCACCCATATGCTCACCGAGGATTTCGCTAATAGCGCCTATGGGTTGATTGCGTTTTGAAGGTTGTTCTGTAATCGTAGCGATCACAATTTGGCCTTTTTCGGCGTCACCTCGGCAGTCGGCAGGGATAAAAATATCTTGATGAATCTTTTTGTTATCAGGAATGACAAAGGTTAGGCCACGTTCTTCGTGATAGCGACCAACAATTTCTTTGTTATGACGTTCTAAAACTTCAACTAAATGGCCTTCTTTGCGTCCATCAGGTTTGATTCTACTGATTTGGACCACAGCGCGGTCACCATTCAGTGTGGCACGCATTTCCCTGGGCGATAAAAAGATGTCTTTTCCAGCATCTTCATCAGGCGATAAAAATCCAAATCCATCAGGATGAGCAATAATACGACCACGTACTAAGTCGGCATGTCCCACAGCCAGATAGCAGTTTTTCCGATTACGAATTAATTGTCCGTCTCTTTCCATTGCACGCAGGCGGCGTGTCAGTGATTCGACATCTCTGTCATTGGATAAGCCGAGTGATTGTGTTAACTGCGTGAATGAAATCGGGCCTTCATTCTTTTGAATGATTTTAAGTATGACTTCACGGCTAGGGATAGGATGTTGGTACTTACTTGCTTCGCGCTTGGCGTATGGATCCTTGATTTTCTTTTTCGAATTAGCCATACAGTGTATTCAATTGATAAAACAACGATACTAACGGTTTTGGATCGACATAGCGAATAAGGATATTTGAATTGGCTTATTCGCCAATATGAACATGCTCATATGATAGGCTATTTAATATATTGAACGTCGAATAATGTTTTCACTGCGCTCAGGGCCAGTAGAAATCATATCGATGGGAACATCTAACAAAGCTTCCACTTTGTTAATGTAGTCCTTAGCCTTCTGAGGGAGAGCATCAAAATCAGTGATGCCCACAGTAGAACTTTTCCATCCTGGCATAGTGATGTATTCAGGCTCGCAATTTTCGATATTATCGGCATTCAAAGGTAAGGAATTGAGTGATTCACCGTTAATCTTATAGGCCACACAAATCTTCAACTCTTCAAGTGTGTCTAGAACATCCAGCTTAGTGAAACAGATTCCACTGATACCATTGATATGAGCAGCGCGTTGTAATGCTACTGCATCTAACCAACCACAGCGACGCTGGCGTCCAGTGGTTGCTCCGAATTCATGGCCACGAGTTCCTAGTTCTTCACCGACTGTGTCACTAAGCTCAGTTGGGAAAGGCCCGCCACCCACGCGTGTGGTATAAGCCTTAACTATACCCAATACATAATCAATTGAGCGAGGAGGTATGCCGCTGCCAGCGCAAACACCACCTACCGTTGTGTTGGAAGAGGTTACGAAGGGATAGGTGCCATGATCAATATCTAACAAGGTACCTTGTGCACCTTCAAATAGAATCTTTTTATTATCTTTTTGTAGATGGTATAGGCGTGCACTGACGTCAGTCATCATAGGCATCATTACTTCTGCCCAAGTTTGAAGCTGATCAGCTAGTTGCTGATAATCGCACTGTTCATGCTGATAGTAATTCTTCAATGTGAAATTATGTAGATCCACAACCTGTTGTAATCGTTCCAAAGCAGTGTCCATCTGGGTGAGATCACCAAGACGTAATCCACGGCGAGCAATTTTGTCTTCATATGCTGGGCCAATACCGCGACCGGTCGTACCGATGGCGGATTTGCCACGGGCTAACTCACGCGCTTGGTCCAGTAAAATATGGTACGGAAGAATCAACGGACAGCCATCAGATAAAAACAACTTGTTACGCACCTCGACATTGCGGGCCTCTAGCATTGCTATTTCTTCTAGCAGAGCCGCGGGTGACAGCACTACGCCATTGCCAATAAAGCATTCAACATTCTGACGTAAAATACCTGAGGGTATGAGGTGTAGAATGGTGGTTTTATCTCCTACTACGATAGTATGACCAGCATTGTGTCCGCCCTGAAAACGAACCACAGCATCTGCCTGTGCTGTGAGCATATCGACAATTTTGCCTTTGCCTTCGTCACCCCATTGGGCACCTAATACGACCACATTGTTATTCATGATTTATCCTTAATCATCCATTGTCCATTTTCACAGACCAAAATTTTAGAGCAGTTTTCAGACTCGATTGCTTCTGCATGGGCGCTTAATCCTGTTACTACGATGTGACCGTCTGTACGCAGTTCTTGTATTTTCTGCAATAAGGCTGAGTCGTCCTGTGCCGGCGCAAAAATTACTTCGCTCGGATTGTCTGTATTTGCATCACTTACTTCGATAAGTTTCTTGAGATCGGCACTGAAGCCAGTCGCAGGTCGTGCGCGGCCAAAGTTCTCACCGATGTTGTCATAACGACCACCGCGTGCCAGTTCTTGTCCTTGTTGCGCGCAAAAAGCCGTAAATACCACGCCTTGTTGATAGTGATAACCGCGTGATTCGGCTAGATCAAAGTGTAAATCTGTCGCTTTCAGTCTAGTTTTAAGAACGCTGCTTAATTCTTCTAAATAATCTAACTGCTGTGGTATGGCTGTTTCTTGAAGGTTTAACTGTTCGCGTGCACGCGTCAAAACATCCGCCTTGCCATGTAGAGTAATAATGCTCATACAGGCATTTTTTAGTTCGCAACTGGCATCGACATTACTCAGTAAAGTGGCCATATCAGGTTCTGACTTGCGTTGTATTATCGACAGGAAATCTTGATTGAAATCTTTTCCTAATGCCAGTTGATCCATTAAGGTGTCAACAATGCCGGTATGACCGAGATCCATTAAGATATTATCAATACCACAATGGGTGAGCATGGTTTCCATCAATTGAATGATTTCTACATCACTGGCAAGACCCGTATGACCATATAATTCGGCACCAATCTGCATTGGGCTTCGAGTTCCGCCTGAGCTTTCTGGCAATGTATGCAAAACGGTATCGCAGTAGCATAAACGTGTGGGGGCTTGTGAACCTAGACGATGGGCTTCGATACGCGCTACTTGTGGCGTCATATCGGCATGGATACCCATACTGCGACCGCTCATTTGATCAGTCAGTTTGAAAGTTTGTAAATCTAAGTCTTCACAATCGCCTAATAAGAGTGAGTCTAAGAATTCGATAAGTGGGGGAATGACCATTTGGTAACCCCAGACATTGAACAAATCTAGACATTTTCGGCGGGTGGATTCAATGATTGCTGCATTTTCAGGCAGGACTTCTTCTATTCCTGCAGGCAATAGCCAACGATTTTTTGTGGACATGGGTGGTTAATCACTAGTGCTTTAACGAATAAGGCTTAAGAATAACACGCCTGATAGCATGCTCACCAATCCAAATAGCCTAATAGTTCGATCCGGCAGGGTGTTTATTGAAATCCACACCCTGCG
>CBFHSW010000004.1:0-6500 GCA_965658595.1 Gammaproteobacteria bacterium
CACCTTCGAACAAAACTAGTCGTCACATAGCATATTGAGCATATTGAGATGGCTAGATAAATATATTTATGAGATCACTGTTAGTTTGCATGTCGAGGTGCATGAGCAAATAAGGAGTGCATAGTGCGACACTCCTTATTGACTCGATGTAGATCGTTAACGACAGCTAGAAGGCACATATTGTGAGATGCTACCACTGGTTGAGCAGGCCCATTGTATACCACCACTAGAGGAGTCATCAGCCGTGAATATCACCGTCCCAGTCGTATCAGTAGCAGCACCTAGCCCGTCCGTACCAGTCCAATTCGGAGTCATGGTAATGGTTTTGCTAGCGATAGCGACTGAGGTGATGTAATCAGAGGCAGAGGCAATGTTAGTTGTAGAAATGCCAATTTCAGTAGCAGTATCGCAATCGTCAGCAGATGATTCACTCATTAAACACTCTGTCATTGAGGTCTTTATTTGTGCTGTGAATCCTAATACTTCTGATATACGTGCTCTTACAGTGTAGTCTTGGTATGCGGGTAAGGCGACAGAGGCTAGAATGCCAATAATCGCAACAACGATCATTAATTCAATCAGTGTAAAACCTTGTTGTACAGTTTTCATCTGGTTTAACTCCTTTTTATGGGATGTTTTGGCGTATTGTTTTTGTTGTTATTTCATTCTGTACTTGCTTGTGCTTATGGTGTTTACACCGGCTCACAACAACTTATGCAAGACAATATGTTTAAAGTTAAAAAACTTAGACGACACAATACAGTCTTTTGCTTATTTGGGAGATGAAAAGAGACGAGCGGTAAAAAATCTCTTTTAATTGGTAATTTTCACCGGTGCTGACTGCTAATAATAATTAAATTAGTCCTTAAAATAATAATAGAAGCCATGTAATTTGCTCGACGCTATGACACTATTGATAGTACGTAATAAATAGACAGGTACAGATATGTTTTGTTGGAGTAGATTGGCTCACTTTAAAACATAAACTAGACTTTATAGAGGATTTTTCAATCAGTACGCGCTATATTTGCCGAGTGTTGGAATAATTTAGAATAGATTAAGATCAATTAAGAGTGACATACAACGTATATGATTAAAATTGCATTAGCTCAAGTTAATTTTCTGGTGGGTGATATTGAAGGTAACTGTGAGAAAATCATTGAGCAGATTAGCGCACTTAAATCGCAAGCTGACTGTATTGTTTTTTCAGAACTTGCACTGTCAGCTTACCCCCCTGAAGATTTACTGTTTCGTTCAGGTTTCAGGCAACGCATTGAGCGCTGCATTGCAAACATACAGACAGCGAGTGAAGATGTGACTGTGATTGTTGGTACTCCTTGGTATCAAGAGGATGCAATATTTAATGCTGCTATAGTGTTGCAAGATCAACGCTTGCATGCACAGTATTTTAAGCACTGCCTGCCTAACTATAATGTATTTGATGAAAAACGATATTTTACTGCAGGTGATCAACCCTGTGTTTTCTCGATTAATGATTGTTCGATCGGTGTCACTATCTGTGAAGATATCTGGAGTCCAGAACCGATAGCATTAGCGAAGCAACAACAAGCTGACTTGATTGTTAATATCAATGCCAGTCCTTATCACATAGGTAAACATCAAGAGCGTTTAGCAACAGTCAGTCAACGTAGTATTGAGAATGCATTGCCTATTATTTATCTCAATCAAATTGGTGGTCAGGATGAATTAGTATTTGATGGTTGCTCATTCGCTGTGAATAAAAATCAACAAGAAATTTGTCGTGCATTGAGTTGTGCAGAAGACACCCTGATGCTTGAGTACGATGAGCATAAACAGGATTTAACTTGCCAGGACCAATTTCATCATCAAGCTCAAGGGATCGCGCTCAACTATCAAGTGCTACGATTGGCATTGCAAGATTATGTAAACAAAAATCAATTTCAAGGTGGTTTAGTCGGTCTGTCTGGGGGGATTGACTCAGCACTGGTGTTGGCGCTGGCTGTTGACGCACTGGGTGCAGACAGAGTACATGCAGTGATGATGCCCTCTAAATATACATCTGATATGAGTTTGGAAGATGCGCAAGCCTTGGCTAATAATTTAGGGGTTAAATATTCAATAATCGATATTGAGCTTCTAATCAGCACCTTTGATACTTCTTTGGCTGAATTTTTTCAAGATACTCAAAAAGATTCCACAGAGGAGAATATACAATCACGGATACGTGGTGTGTTGTTGATGGCCTTGTCTAATAAATTTGGCTCTATGGTGATTTCTACAGGAAATAAGAGTGAAATGGCAGTGGGTTATGCCACGCTATATGGAGATATGGCAGGGGGTTTTGCACCGTTGAAAGATGTTGCCAAGATGATGGTGTTTGAATTGTCTGAATATAGAAATACGCTATCAGAGGATATTCCAAGACGTATTATTGAGCGTCCACCCTCCGCTGAGCTAGCCCCTGATCAGGTGGATGAAGATAGCCTGCCACCATACTCAACCCTTGATAAGATACTAAAGATGTTTGTGGAGCAAGATGCATCACGGGAGGATATTGTTGCTGCAGGTTTTGATAAAGATACGGTATCAAAGGTTGTAAAAATGGTGTTTCGCAATGAATACAAACGTCGGCAAGCCCCCCCAGGAGTAAAAATTACTCAACGTGCTTTTGGTAAGGACCGCAGATATCCGATGACTTCTGGCATCCTTAAGTATTCTGAAGATAATTAAACTCAACCGTTGGGTGGGTCGGACAGCTTCTACTAGTCACAGTAGTAAGTTTTTAGTTTGACTTTTTCAAGTACTTTTTGCCACGCGTTTCTGGCGCAACTAATTTTTTCAGTGGCATAATCTGGCGCCAATAATCCACCATCTTCGTTTAAGTAGTTAGCGGCATAGATTTTCCGCGTGTCATAAGCTAGGTCGTTGATTTCAAGTTGTCGATAAGCCATTTCTAACATATAGACGGCTTGTGGCATGGCGGGAGCTCCTTGATAGCGCGCTAGTACATATTGAGCGCGATTGGCAGCCGCAAGATAAGCACCACGTCGCATATAGAAATCTGGCACAGTGAGCTCATGTTCAGCCAACTCATTCCGCAAATAAATCATGCGCTGCTTAGCATCTTCAGCATATTCAGTGTCTGGAAACATCTGTATGAGTGAATTGAATGTTTCAAAAGACTCTAACAGCGGTGCTGGATCTTTATCTGAGGGATTTCTAGGTAGAATAAAATTCAATAAGGTCTTACTTTTATCAAAATTAGCCAATGCGCGCATATAGTAGGCATAAGCAATGCTTGGATGTTGAGGGTTATTTTTAATGAATCGCTCAGCACTCATAATCGTACTATCCGTATCACTTTGGCGATAATATAAGTAAATTAGCTCTAATTGAGCTTGTTGTGCATAGGTGCCAAATGGATATCGTGATTCCAGTAGCGTGTAGCTCTCGATTGCATCTGCAAATCGATTAGACGACATTTCACCATTCGCTTTTTGATATAGGACACGTGCGGGAACATCATCTGAGATGAATTCTTCGTCATCTTCTTTGTCATCAAACAACCCCGATACAGTGGAACAAGCAGTAAGAATTATGCAAGAAAGCAGTATAATGAGTAGGTGTCTTATGATTTTCATAGCTTAAATCGTCAAATAATTGTCCGCATTATACATTAATCCAGAGCTGAGCAAGAACCATGGTAGAAGAAAAACATCACGTAGCATTAATACCCGAAGAGCATGCTGGATCGCGCTTAGATCGTTGTTTAGCTCAATTATTCCCAGATTACTCAAGGGCTAAAATACAAAACTGGATCAGTAAAGAGCAAGTGCGCGTTGATGGTGAGCTGCAACCTCGTCGTTACACAGTAAAAGGTGGTGAACAGGTTGAGCTTAGAATTGAACATGAGGTTATCAACATAGAGTCTCAGCCAGAGGATATTCAACTCAACATAATCTATGAGGACGAGCATCTGTTAGTGATTGATAAAGCAGTCGGCATGGTTGTGCATCCTGGTGCTGGCAATCACTCCGGGACCTTACTGAATGCACTATTATTTCACAGCGAGCAACAGGCAGCATTACCACGCGCCGGAATAGTGCATCGCTTAGACAAAGACACCAGTGGATTGATGGTAATAGCTAAATCACTTGAGGCTCATTCTAGTCTAGTTGAATCCTTTCAAGAGCATACTATTGATCGTCGTTATTATGCCATCGTGAGAGGACAGCTCATTTCTGGTGGCATAATAGATGAACCAATTGGGCGCCATCCAACAGATAGAATCAAAATGGCAGTTAATATCAAAGGTAAAGAAGCGCGCACACACTATAAGGTTGTCGAGAAGTTTCAGCGCCATACTTGGGTAGAAGCCAAGTTGGAAACGGGACGCACCCATCAAATAAGAGTTCATTTCGCTCATAAAAAAATGCCATTAGTGGGTGACAGTGTTTATGCACCACGAATCCAACGTGTGGCCAATGTCCCTGCTGAGTTAAACGAAGCTGTATGCGCTTTTCCTAGGCAGGCTTTGCATTCATACCATTTGGCTTTTGAGCATCCCGTGAGTGGTACTGCATTGGAGTGGATATCTGAGTTACCTAAAGACATGCATCAACTTCTTGATACCTTGCGTACTCACTCTCCCTTGTAACTATGTCTGTGATCATTTCTCCTCAATGGCCATTAGCGGAAAAGGTAAATGTGCTAACTACAACGCGTATGGGTGGTGTGAGTGTAGCGCCCTTTAATGAGTTCAACTTGGCTGATCATGTCGGTGATGATGCTGAGGCTGTAGCCTCAAATCGAAATCAATTAGTCCAGAATCTACACCTTCCTACTTCACCGGTATGGCTGAAACAAACACACAGCACAAGGGTAGTTGATGCGGCAATAGCGGTTGGCAAAGATATAGAGGCAGATGCACTATATACTCAACAAGCAAAGACGGTATGCGCAATCATGACAGCGGATTGCTTGCCGCTGGTGTTATCTGATGACGAAGGTGAATGTATTGCAGTCGTGCATGCTGGCTGGCGCGGCTTAGTCAATGGTGTGATTGAAAACACAGTTGCAGCTATGGGTTCTCACTGTCGTCCCACTTTCGCTTGGTTAGGACCTGCTATTGGTGCGCAAGCTTTTGAGGTGAAACAGGACGTCTATCAAGCTTATGTGAATAAAAGCATCAGTTTTCAAGCATGCTTCAAGCCACGCTCGCAACAGGCTTGGGATTTAGATATCTATGCGGCAGCACGCATAGTCTTATCTAATTGCTCAATCGAGCACGTATATGGTGGTGATTTATGCACATACACTGATGCCGAGAGATTCTTTTCGTATCGTCGAGATGGGGTTACAGGTCGTCAAGCCACGTTGGCGTGGAAAAATAAATGAGAGTTACTTGACGTCTATTCTATGGGTGAGATTTTAAAACATATCCTATCCAGTACTTTATGCGGTAATAAGCGCTTGAGATAAGCGAGTAAATAGGTGGGGAAAGTCACGTAGTAACGTGCTTTAGGGTTGCTATGAGTGAGCGCGTGAATGACCTTGGGAGACACTGACGCTGCTGGCAGAGTAAATGGTGCTGTCGGACCAGGATCAGCAAGGCGGGCTTCATTTTTCTGGTAACTTTGAGTAAATACACTAGGCTTATCTTTCAGTGTATTGATATACATACTATGACTATTATGGCGAAAGTTACTTGTAATAGGGCCTGGTTCAACCAAAGACACATATATTCCAGAATCCTTGAGTTCTAATCTAAGGGTGTCGGCAAATCCTTCGATAGCATATTTGCTTGCGTTATATGCTCCTCTTAATGTCAGTGAGACAAAACCGAGTACTGAGCTATTGAAAATAATACGTCCAGTGCCTTGTTGACGCATATGTTTAATCGCTAGGTTGGTCAGTTGCATGGTACCGAATACATTAGTCTCAAATTGAGCACGTATCATCTCTCCGGTTAAATCTTCGACAGCACCCGGTTGTCCATAGGCACCATTATTGAATAATCCGTAAAGTCTTCCTTCAGTCAGTGTTAAAACTTCATCAAAAGCGCTATTGATACTGGCAGCATCTTGGAGATCAAGTTGCACACACTCTAAGCCTTCAGCTTTAAGGCGTTCGACATCATCGAGTTTGCGAGCACTGGCTATGACTTGGTAGTTAGAATCTGCATGTAAATCCTTGGCGACCTGATAGCCAATACCAGAAGAACAGCCAGTAATGAGAACGGGCATGGGTGAAGATGTTGTGGTAATCATGAATTATTAAGTCGATATTTAAAGCAAAGAGATACTGATTATATAAAAAGCTAGACGAAAAAAAACCGGGCTCAAAGAGCCCGGTTTCTGTGTAGCTAACTAACTCTGATCTTAAAGATCGAAGTCGTCGTCGTTGCTGTCAGCGCTGCAAGGACGTGGCTCAATGCCGTTGTCCGCTGCATACTTCTCTGCGCCTGCATCGATGATTGACTGTGATAATGCAACATCACCTTCAATCCAGTCAGATAC
>CBFHSW010000005.1:0-9679 GCA_965658595.1 Gammaproteobacteria bacterium
CTTGCTCGCGAGTCAGGGGTTTGCGTGTGACGTTCTTCCCCGTTGGATCACCGATCATGCCGGTAAAATCTCCAATCAAAAATAAAATCTCATGCCCTAAATCTTGGAATTGGAGCAACTTATAGATTAAAACAGTGTGACCTAAATGGAGATCAGGTGCAGTTGGATCAAAGCCGGCTTTTATTCTCAGTGGACGTTTAAGTTCTAATTTTTCTTCCAGGTCTTTTTCTAAAAGAACTTCATCACAACCACGCTTTAATTCATCTAACATTTATTTGCTGTCTCCAAAATACTTTTTGTTATCAAAAAATCTAGTTTTTATGGATTTATTGCGTTATCTTTGCAGGCTAATAACGGTCAGCCTGCAACACGATTGCCCAATGGCTTAAGTCGACTACTAAGGGAAATACGTGCGATATAACTCTCGACTCGAATTAGATTACAAACATACTTCAAAACGCAAGTCTGCAAGTAAGAAGTATCGCATATTAGCCGCTTCGGCATTGCTTTCATTTTTAGTCATTGTGCCAATGGGTGCATACTCATTATTCGTATCAGAAAAGACCACACCAAAGCATCACGTTGCTGAGCAGTCTGATTCCACTCATGAAGAAGACGCCGTTAATATAGTCACTATTCCGCTATCTTTAGCCGACCAAGCACAACACAGCCCGCAAAATTCACCAAGTACTATAACTCAAGGGCCCTCTGATCAAACCAATGACTATCAGCATTCCATAAAACAGATACCAGATTCCATTGAAGCTACAGTTGCTGAAAGAGCACCTGAAGTTTTTAATATCAAGAAGCACACAAAAATCATTAAAACCGGTGATAATCTCTCTAGTATTTTTACCTCGCTAGGTTTAAACACCGAACTGCATGAAATCCTGCAACTTGGCGAACCAGTAAAAGAACTTAAGTCAATTTATCCACAGCAAAAGATACATTTCTATTTGCAAGATGAATCACTGATCAAACTTGAGCTAGAGACCAGCCTCAATCGACAATTGCAAATCATTCAACAACATGAATCTTATGTAGTAAATGAAGTTATTCGTGACTTTGAAATACAAACACAATCAGTACATGCCGTAATAGAGAACTCTCTATTTCTTGCCGGACAACGAGCCGGCCTATCAGATGCCGTCATAATGCAGCTAGCCAATATCTTTGGTTGGGATATAGACTTTGCATTGGATATAAGGAGTGGTGATCAATTTAGTGTGATCTATCAGGAAAAATTCTTAGACGGCAGAAAAGTCAAAGATGGTGAAATATTAATCGCTGAATTCATCAATTCGGGAAAGAGTTTTCGCGCCATTCGCTATACAGATAGCAATAACCACACTGACTATTATTCAGATAATGGTCATAGCATGCGTAAACCGTTCTTGCGCACACCAGTTGATTTTGCTCGTGTCAGTTCAAAATTCAATCTAAAAAGACTACACCCCGTTCTAAATACTATTCGAGCCCATAAGGGGGTGGACTATGCCGCTGCCACTGGCACCCCCATTAAGTCTGCGGGTGATGGCAAAGTGATTTTTCGCGGAACCAAAGGTGGCTATGGTAGAACTGTTATTATTCAGCATGGATCACAGTACAGCACGCTCTACGCTCATATGCATAAATATGCCAATCGCACACAAAAAGGTGCTCGTGTTAAGCAGGGGCAAATAATTGGCTATGTTGGAAAAAGTGGGCTAGCAACAGGGCCCCACTTACACTATGAGTTCCGTGTTAACGGTGTGCATCGCAACCCTTTGACGGTAAAACTTCCGGATGCGCAACCTCTTCCTGAAACCGAGTTAATCCGTTTTCACTCCAAAACCCAAACACAATTTGCGCTGTTAGATACATTTAAAGCAACCATGATAGCTAGCAACGAAAAAGAACGAGACTAAATTGGACTGTGTATATATAGGTTTAATATCAGGCACCAGCGCGGATGGTATTGATGCAGTTGCCGTCAATTTTGAAAACAATCAAATTCAACAACTCGGCGCCATCATTCACCCATATACAGAAAATTGCCGCAATAGAATTTTCTCAGTTCAAACAAACACAATCACACTTGATCAGATTGGCGAACTAGACACTCTCATTGCAGAACAATTCGCTCAGGCAAGCTGCGCATTGATGGAAACTCTCTCCATAGATAGCACTCAGATCAAAGCTATTGGTAGCCATGGTCAAACACTCAAACATGCTCCAAATGCTCTCCACCCTTATAGTTTACAGCTGGGCAACCCCAGTGTTATCGCAGAACGCACCCAAATAACGACTATCGGTAACTTTAGACAAAGAGACATAGCTGCTGGCGGACAAGGCGCTCCTTTGGTCACCGCGTTTCATCAAGCTTGGCTTGCCAATGTCAACGAACAGGTAGCGGTGCTTAATCTTGGTGGAATCGCCAACCTAACTATATTGGACAAATCTTCATCAATGCCAACAATTGGATTTGATTGTGGTCCTGCTAATACTCTCATGGATGCTTGGATGCGCCGTGAATATGAACGAAATTATGACGAGGATGGGCAAACGGCAAGAGCTGGCCACATAAACTCCCACTTGCTTGAGCAACTAATGCAACATGATTACTTTACAGCAGTCCCACCAAAATCTGCAGACATTTACCAATTCTCATTACAGTGGCTGGATTCTATTTTAAAATCTATGCCCGCAATAAAAGCAGATGATGTGATGAGCACATTATGTGAATTTTCCCTCAACACAATCGCGCTTGCCATCAAAAAACATGCACCCTCCATTGACTGTGTTGTAGCTTGTGGAGGCGGCTGCAAGAACTCATTTTTAATGGAAAGCCTGAAGGCTAGAATTAATCCTATGAAACTAGAGGTATCGGATAACTTTGGCGTAGGGTCGGATTGGGTCGAAGCAATTGCATTTGCATGGCTAGCCAAACAAACACTGTCACAACAAACCGGCAATGCGCCTCTAGCAACAGGGGCGAGTCATGCCTGTATTCTTGGGGGTGTCTATTATGCTTAGTCTGGTGTGTCTTGGCAGGATCTGATATTTGCCAACGTGGTTATTAGCTGGTTTCTAGAATTATAGTTGAGTCTTTACTGCTAACACCAAGGTGATACTAAAGATACACCTTGGTTATTTGGAATTCATTCTTAGATCTGTCAGCCATCATCATTACAGGCTAAAAAAAGGACGCAACTCTATGATATTAGTATTTAACTAGGTAGAGAAAGATGAACCGCAGCCACAGGTGGTTTTGGCGTTAGGGTTTCGAATTACGAACTGAGCCCCCTCTAATCCCTCTGAATAATCTATTTCAGCACCTACTAAATATTGATAACTCATAGGATCTATCAGTAAAGTAACACCGTCATTGACGACTGAAGTATCACCATCTTGAAGTTCTTCATCAAATGTAAATCCATACTGGAAGCCCGAGCAACCTCCACCGGAAACAAAAACCCGTAGTTTGAGATTGTCGTTTTTTTCTTCTTGGATAAGTTGTTTTACTTTGCCTGCCGCCGCATCTGTGAATACGAGTGGTACTGGCATCCCTGAACTTGGGGCAGCGTCTGCTGAAGACATTTGTTTACTCCATGGATATATAATTCAATTAACCTAAGGTTACCGCTAGGAAAATTGCGGGTCAACAGCTACTAAGGGCAACAATCTATACATATAGAGATACTCTGTGCGACTGCATTAGTCTGTGTAATCTACACAAAAAAACCAACTTATGACGCTTGATCACTAAGTTGTGTTGAATTGTCTACTGCTGCATTGACAGTGACATCAGAAAATTGCTCAGCTGTTTTATGATGAAGACTGCCATTAACCTGTGCTCCCACCTCAACTTCAAGTAAATTATAGTGCACGTCACCATTTACTTTGGCGTGTCTAGCCAACTCTAACGTGCCTGAAGCATAAATATCACCCTCAACAGTGCCATTGATAATAATCATGCTGCCAACTACATCTCCTTTGATAACGCCTTTTTCGGCTAGAATGAATAACGATTTATCTTTACTCTCAGAGACTATATTTCCAACCACTTCAGACTCTATATGCAATACACCACGAAAATAAATAGTCCCTTCTAAGCGTGAACCTGGACCTATCAATGTATCAATCTGTGTCGACTTCATCTTTTTCTTACTGAGCATTTAATTAACTCCCTTTAATGAGTTCTTGCCACGAATAATCATTTTTGAATTTCTTCATGGATTTAGAAGATGGCATGACTGACAGATGCATAACTTCTGGTTGAAAGTTTTCAGGCAGTTTAAAAACACCATTATATCGTTGAAAATACTTGAACGAATAAGCAATTGAATCAGACTCTGTGGTTGGCTCTCCTGAAATATCAATACGCTTCATCATGTCACCTTGCATACCATCTATGCTGATGTTTATTTCGCCTTTAGCTAACTTTTTACTTGGATTATTCTGCATGAGGAGAAAATCATAATAGTACTCACCCTCATTAACTGAAGCACGCACACTAAAATCCTTAACATCGACGCCTGATTGAGTTTCCTTCGGAGTAAGAAGCTTCCTGTAGAAGGCTAACTCTTCCTGCTGTTTTTGTATTTCCAATTGCATCTCTCTGAGTATTTGCTGCCCATGCTCATGTGTTTTTACATCGACTTGAGATTCTCGATTAAGTTTTTTTATTTGAAAATCTCGCTCAGCAATCTGCGCTTGTGTCTCTTCAAGTTGCACGCGCAATTTATTCATCTGTTCTTGGTTATATAGAAATGACCATGAAATTTTTCCACCACCCAGACTATAAAAAAATCCTGCACTACTAATCAACAGTAGAATAATAAACAACCATTTTATAATCCATGTCTTTGGGTGATAAGCAGATAAGGATATTGCCTCAGGACTTGGCACGACAACTTTGACTCTTTTTTTCACACTCATCACTCAAACATATGTTTATGGCAGTAGCCCGATTGCATCAAGCCCCATTTGCTCCGGCAAAGAATACATAATATTCATATTTTGAATTGCCTGACCCGCCGCTCCCTTGACCAGATTATCAATCACCGACATTATGATAATCTGTGTTTCGGATACGCGGTTAACAGAAATGATGCATTGATTGGTACCTCTGACAGCGCGAGTCTCCGGATGTTGACCTGCCTCTAACACTGATACAAACGGCTCCTCGGCATAAAACTGTCGATAGATTTGTGTCAAATCGTCTGACTGATGAGCCGAATAACCCTGAGCATAACAAGTAGCATGTATCCCTCTATTAATAGGCAACAAATGTGGCATGAAGATTAAATTAACTTCTCCAGTCGTAGTCATTTGTTGCAAAGTTTGCTCTATCTCTGGGTGATGTCTATGACCGGTCACACCATAAGCCTTGAAATTTTCACTCACCTCAGCATGCAACCCAGCGACACTGGCGGCCCTACCGGCACCACTCACACCTGATTTCACATCAGCAATCAACTGATGAGGGTTGATTTTACCACTCGCCAATAATGGTAAGTAAGCCAGACTCACCGCGGTTGGATAGCAACCAGGGTTCGCAATCAGCTGGGCATCTCGTATCAGCTCTCGATTAAGCTCAGGTAATCCATACACTGCAGAAGCTAATAATTCTGCAGCTGCATGCGGCTGTGCATACCACTGTTCCCAAGTAGCTTGATCCTTAATTCGAAAATCTGCGGCCAGATCAATCACTCGCTTGCCTGCGGCGAGCAGCTCAGGTGCCATTTTCATAGCAACACCATTGGGGGTAGCAAAAAATACCACATCACAATCAGCAAATAAGGACACGCTTGGTTCTGAGAAAACCAAGTGATCATGCCCGACAAAGTTAGGCACCAAATCACTCAATTCCTTCCCCGCTTCACTTCGTGAAGTAATTGTCGTCACAATGACTTGCGGATGCCCCAATAACAAACGTATTAGTTCAATGCCGGTGTATCCGGTTCCACCTATAATTCCAGCTTTAATCATGATTATCTGAATCCAACTCTTACTTTAAATATTTAAATGAACGTGTTTTTGAAAAAGCCTATTAACTTTGCCAATATTATGTTGCTTTATTCACAGCTCATGGGTGTGTTTTGTCGCACACGTTATCTCATGGAGATGTCATAATACACTGATGAAACTTAATCTGCCTCACAAAGCCAAGCTAGATAGACGTTTAAATGACCTTCGCCATGTTACCGCAGGCTCAGATGCGCTCATGCAACTCAGCATTCTCGGTCTTATTGTAGGATTATCCACCGCTTGTGTGCTGGTTTTCTTTATCTTTTTATTAGAAACCTCTTTAGCTTATTGGTTACCCGATCAGTCAACAGAAAATTTTGAAGCACTTAATCTTAGCAGTCGACTACTCGCCCCGGTTTTAGGATCAATAGTATTGATCTTCATTTTCAGACATCTGGCACGAGGTCAGGTCGGTGTAGGCGTAGTAGATATATTAGATTGCGTGCGTTATCACGAAGCAGTAGTGCCTTTCAAAAATTTTGTTCTACAATTTGTGGGCGCTTTTGTAGCCCTGCTGAGCGGTCACTCTATGGGCAGAGAGGGCCCCTCTATCCATATGGGGGCCGCAATCGGAAGCTTGCTAAGCCAAGCTCTTAAATTACCACACAATACAACTCGCACCTTACTTGCCTGTGGTTCGGCGGCGGCTATTGGCGCCGCTTTTAATACACCATTAGCGGGTGTGATTTTTGCCATGGAAGTGATCGTTGTTGAATATACATTTGCGAGTTTTATACCGATTATTATTGCTGCTGTCACCGCAACAGGTGTCTCTCAACTCGCCTTCGGACACAGTTCATTAATGCATATCGATGTGATGCCCTCAATTGCAGTTAATGAAATACCCTATTTAGTACTGTTGGGAGTCTTGGTGGGATGCGCATCCACTGTATTTACCTATTCAGTAAAAATTCTCGCACAGCGCACTCGTGATATTGGAATATCCCTGCGCTTCTTATTAGCTGGCAGTGTAACTGGAGCTATCGCTGTATTTGTTCCCGAGGTGATGGGCACAGGATATGACACCATCGATGCGGCCATCTTAGGCGAACTATCATTAATGGTTCTTTTCAGCATTATGGTATTCAAATTAATCACTACTATTTTTGCTGTTGGATGCGGCATTCCTGCTGGTCTCATTTCTCCCACACTGTTGATAGGAGCTGTGGGCGGGGCATTTATGGCTTCATTTCTGCATTCGAGTTTTGATCTACCGATTCAAAACACTGGCATCTATGCCATCATAGGCATGAGCGCCATGATGGGAGCTTGTTTACAAGCCCCACTGGCAGCCCTTACAGCTGTGTTCGAGATCACCACCCACCACAATATCATCTGGCCAAGCATGCTAAGTATCGTGATTGCGCAATTAGTCAGCCGACAGCTCTTCAAACAACCGCCCATATTTGATCTTCTCCTGAGCGTGCGTGGACTGACCTACCAACATAATCCCTTAGTACAATCACTCCAACGCACCGGAGTAAGCGACATAATGAATGAAGATTTTGTGTGCTTATCTAAAATCACAACTCGTCACACTCTAGATCATCTGCAGATTCCTGAGTGGATCATTATCGAAGACAATAACTCACCTATCGCTATTTTATCTGGAACGGAATTAGCCATTCATATAGAGGCTCATCCCGAGCAAGAAGCCATAGATTTGACCGAAATTGCCTCAGCTAATCTAGGTATAGACTTTATCGATATCCGTTCAACCAAAGCTACAGCTCATGAAATGTTCCAACAAGAACAAGTTGATGTATTGTGTGTCACTCACTGGAATCAAATGACCAGCACCTATATCCTAGGAATCATTAGTCGACAGCATTTCAATCAAACTATCTACTAACACCATCTGCTAGTACTATCCACAAAACCATTTCAAATTCACACTAAAACAAAGGTCAACGTTCATGCTCTGGGTTAAAGCTTTTCATATTATAGCTATGGTCACGTGGTTTGCTGGTATGTTCTATTTGCCTCGCTTGTTTGTCTATCATGCCATGAGCGATGACCAGATCAGCAATGACCGTTTTAAGATCATGGAACGAAAGCTGTATTTTGGGATTATGACGCCCGGTGCCGTGATTACTATTGGTCTGGGACTGTGGTTATTAATCAAGGGATGGGACGCCTACATGGTGGGTTATTATTGGATGCATATTAAACTGCTACTGGTGAGCAGTCTGGTAATTTATCATTTTTGGTGTGGTGCTCTAGTGAAAAGCTTCAAACAAGATCGCAACACTCACTCACATGTTTGGTTTCGATGGTTTAATGAAGCGCCAGTGCTAGCTCTAATTGCTATTGTTATCCTAGCGATTGTGCGGCCCATCTAAACATCTGTTAAAAAAACCAGCTTTTCCCTGTTCGTCCTATACAGCATCACACGTAACAGTATTGACAATCATTCTCATTATCGTTAAGGTTTGAGTATGTATATATGTTTATGTAAAGAAATCACCGATCACCAAATCAAAGATGCTGTGGCAGAAGGCGTGTCTTCATTTGAAGACCTTCAACAACAGCTTGGCGTGGCGACACAATGTGGTGAATGTAAGTGCCATGCACGCAAATGTATGCGTGAATGCAATAGACAGTGCTCAAAAAGTATTCTTCCAAATCAAACAAACACAACCATCCCCCTCACAGATTTGCGCTAAGCGCCGTATGGATTCTTACAATTTCTGCTAACGCCTGCAGAAATAATTCAACCCAATAACAACGATAGCCTACAAGTTCAGCGTATTTAGGTTCAATAAAAAGCCCAAGAATTCAATGAAAATGATAGTGAATATCATTCTTATCTCCTTTATTATCAGGCACTTAGAAGAATTGTTGCTGTATAATGATTGACATAAATCAAACTTATGAGGCAAACAAGAATATGAAAGGCGATAAACAAGTCATCACGCATTTGAACAAAATACTCAAGAACGAACTCACGGCTATCAATCAGTACTTCCTGCATGCGCGCATGTATAAGAACTGGGGGCTTAACAAGCTCGATAAGCATGAGCACCATGAATCTATCGATGAGATGAAACATGCAGACATGCTCATTGAGCGAATCCTTTTTCTTGAGGGGTTACCAAACCTTCAAGATCTCGGCAAGCTCTACATCGGTGAAAACCCTGAAGAAATGATTGCCTGTGATCTAAAATTAGAGATGGAAGTGATTCCAGACTTACGCGAAGCAGTCGCCTACGCCGACGACATCAAGGACTATGTATCAAAAGCGTTATTCGAGCATATTCTTGCAAGTGAGGAGGAACATGTGGATTGGCTGGAAGAACAGCAAGATCGTATTGCTCACACGGGCATTCAAAATTATCTTCAGGAAATGATGATAGGCGAAGAATAATCACAGCCCTTTATCTATCAGAGGACCCCAAAATAGCTTCTGTTGGGGTCTTCTATGTTTTGTTCAATCGGCAAATATACCCACCCTCTAGCTAGCCTATGTACTTAAACTTGCGGCTTCAAACGCTTACCACTCGAAAACATATCACTGAATATCCCTCAGTCAGAACAAGCTAAATATCAAAAAAGCCCCATAAATCATTATATTATGAGTATGTTGCCATGCTGGAAGTCTCTAATGATATTGTAGACATTAATGAGAATGATTTGCATTTATAAAAATAAACTACTATCATGTCCA
>CBFHSW010000006.1:0-5571 GCA_965658595.1 Gammaproteobacteria bacterium
TTAGGCGCAAGATATTGATGATCATAGTCTCCGACTTTGATCGCAGGATCTTCTATGGGTACTAGTTCAGTCTTAGTTTTGATCGTCATTTTTCTGTACGGCAGCTCAGTGCTGTACAGTTCATGAAAGCGAATATTTTTAAATACTGTATGCTCTTGTAAACGACGGCGGAATGTTTGTATGTCTAAAATATTACCAGACAAACCCATATTCACGCCTTCGCTGGCAATATAAATCGAGCCCATTAATGCGAGATCAGCACACAAGTTATTAAAGTGTTGTAGTGCTTGTTCAAGGTCATCAATAGGCGTAAAACAATAGCCGGATATATTTATGAAAAAGGGCTGGTCATTTATCATTGCAGAAATACTAGTTTTTTAATGTGTGTTTAACGTGGGTTTTCGAGCATTGGCGATTCAAGAATCGCTAAGCCCTCGCTGACCTGTTAGACAAAATGAGCTGTGTTGAATAACTTATCACTTTATTGTGTCGGCATGAGCGTGAATTGAAGAATAAGTGTCAGATTCAGCGTGCGGTGTATGCCATTAGAACACAGGCTAGACTTTGCCCAATAACTTTAACGGGTATTTTGTATTTTCCTTGCATCAAATATTATACTCACCAGCGTAATAATAACCCAATAAGATCGAACACAACAGGCTGACTATGAGAGACGGACAACCCCAAGCGATATATTTAAAAGACTACCAAGTACCCAGTCATCTAATCAGCACAGTTGCATTAAGGTTTGAACTGTTTCCCGACCGAACTATTGTACATGCCATCCTCAAAATTACTGCTAATCCTGCATTTGAAGGGTTTCATGAGCCGTCAGGAGTAGATCTGGTTTTAAATGGTGAACAGTTGCAATTACAAACCGTAAGCATAGATGGTCGCGCTTTGCAGCAACAAGAATATACAGTTGATGCAGAAAGTTTACGTATAGTCTCGCCGCCACAACAATTTGAACTATCGACTAGCGTGCAGATTGACCCAGCTAAAAATACTGCCTTGGAAGGTTTGTATTTGTCTTCAGGCAACTACTGCACACAATGTGAGGCAGAGGGTTTTAGGAAAATTACTTATTTTCTTGATCGCCCCGATGTGATGGCGATCTTTTCAGTGCGAATAGAAGGCGATCTGGACAGCTTGCCGGTATTGCTTTCTAACGGCAACCGAGGTGAGCAGGGGTTATTAGACAATGGTCGCCATTTTGTTGAATGGCATGATCCTTTCCCCAAGCCGAGTTATTTATTCGCATTAGTGGCGGGAGATTTAAGTTGTTGTGAAGGCTCTTACCACACAAGCAGTGGACGTAATGTCAGCATAGAGATTTATACCGAAGCTCATAATGCGGATAAATGTGATCATGCTATCGCATCATTGCAAAAAGCCATGCAGTGGGACGAGCAGACCTTTGGACTGGAATATGATCTAGACGCCTACATGATTGTTGCTGTGGATGACTTCAATATGGGGGCCATGGAAAACAAGGGTTTGAATGTATTCAATTCTAAATGTGTATTAGCCAGTCCCAGTACAGCCACTGATGCAGATTATATGACAGTGGAAGCTGTGATTGCCCATGAGTACTTCCACAACTGGACGGGTAATCGCGTCACGTGTCGTGATTGGTTTCAACTTAGCTTGAAAGAAGGGCTAACCGTTTTTCGAGATCAAGAATTCACTTCAGATGTGACTTCGCGCGCGGTTAAGCGCATACAAGATGTACGCTATTTTCGTGCCTACCAATACGCTGAAGATGCCGGTCCGATGACACATCCGATTCGCCCAGCCTCTTATGTAGAAATTAATAACTTTTATACGCTGACAGTCTATGAAAAGGGTGCCGAAGTGGTGCGTATGTATCAGACTTTGTTAGGTAAAGATGGCTTTAAGAAAGGTCTGGCACGTTATTTTGAAAAGCATGATGGTCAGGCGGTGACCACCGATGACTTTGCCAATGCCATGGCGGAAGCCAATCAATATGATTTAGGAAATTTTCTCAACTGGTATTCGCAAAGTGGTACGCCCACATTGAAAATAATGACTGATTGGAATCAGGCTAGTCATGAGTATAGTGTTGAGATCACTCAACAGATACCGACTCACGCACATCAACTTGATCCAAAGCCGTATTTAATTCCAGTATCGATTGCTTTGTTTGATGAGCAGGGCCAAGCATGCACGCTGAGATTAAAGGGCAGCTCTCAAGTTCAAGATGATGTCATGATGTTGAAGCTATCTGAAGAAAAACAAACCTTTGTATTTGAAGACATCAAGCGTTTGCCAGTGCCCTCGTTTTTGCAAAACTTTTCAGCGCCCGTAAAGCTGGATTACGACTACTCTTTTGAAGATTCTGCTTTTTTGATGGCGCATGAGCAAGATCCGTTTAACCGTTGGGATGCAGGTCAACGTTTTGCGACTGAATGGATGCTGAATGCAGTGGTGGATCAATTGACAGGCAAACCGATCGCAGATGCCGAGGCTTATATCCAAGCTCTGCGTGTTAACCTCAATGACACGCACTTAGATGCTGCCTTTATTGCTGAAATGCTGGTCATGCCAAGTGAATCCTATCTTGCAGAATTCATGCAGCCAGTAGAGGTCGATGTGGTGTATCAGGTGAGAAAGCATTTGATACAACAAATTGCTGCTGGTCTAGAAACCCAGTTGTTAGCCTTATATCACCAGCATCGTGTCAGTGATGAATATCAATATAATGCTCAACACATGGGACAGCGACGCTTATCTGCTGTGTGTTTAAGTTACTTAAATAGTCTCGACAAACCTGAGTATGCTGAGTTGGCAAAAGCCCAATATCAGCAGGCGGATAACATGACGGATATGATGTCGGCTCTGGAAGCTATTAATGATAGTGAACTGCCATTACGCACTGAACTGTTGGAAGACTTTGGGCAGCGTTGGAAACAAGATGCCTTAGTAATGGATAAATGGTTCTCTCTGCAGGCGCGTTCACGACGCAGTCAGGTATTGGACACTGTGACAGCTCTATTGGAACACGAGTGTTTCTCAATTAAAAATCCTAACAAGGTGAGGTCACTGATCGGTGGATTTACTATGGGTAATCCCACTGCCTTCCATGCCAAAGATGGAAGTGGTTACGCCTTTCTTACTCATCAAGTGATTCAGTTAGACGCTATTAATCCACAAGTTGCATCCCGTTTAGTGAAGCCATTGATCGATTGGAAAAAGTACGATGTGAAGCGTCAGCTACTGATGAAGGAGTCACTGCGAGAAATTAAATCTAATGCATCACTGTCACGTGATGTTTTTGAATTAGTGGATCGAAGCCTTGCTACTAGCAGCGAATAGTTCACTGCTAGTAGTGTCTATCTGCGAAGACTTAGAAATTATCAGTGGAAGTGAATAGGCCGACGCGTAGGTCTTTTGCGTTATAGATCTCACGATCATCTACATACATGACACCATCACCAATCCCTAGGACTAGCTTGCGAGTGATGAGTCTTTTCATGTCGATCTCATAGCGAACTTTTTTGGCGGTAGGTAATACTTGTCCAGTGAATTTCACCTCACCCACCCCTAGAGCACGTCCACGTCCAGGATTGTCACTCCAAGCTAGAAAGAAACCTACGAGTTGCCACATTGCATCTAAACCCAAACAGCCGGGCATGACGGGATCCCCTGGGAAGTGGCAATCAAAAAACCAAAGGTCAGGCGTGATGTCTAGCTCAGCAATCATTTTGCCTTTGCCATATTCTCCACCATCACTATTGATTATGGTGATGCGGTCCATCATTAACATATTGGGTGTTGGTAATTGTGCGTTGCCGGGGCCGAACATTTCCCCATTTCCACACGCTAATAATTCCTCTTTACTAAAGCTGGATGGTCTAGTCATAGTCTTTATAGTGTTAATTTTAATAAGAGCGGTAAGTTTTTAATTATAGGGTGATAGACGTTTTAAGCGGTCTAATTCCATGCGCAGTTCTCCCATAGTTTGCACAACGACTGCGTCTATTTCTTGTAATACCTCAGTGTACCCCGTAACCGCATTGCCGCCTACAAGTAAACTCACATTTGGGCCTACTTTGGTTTTTAATTCACGCAATGCATTAGCGAGATGTGGATCATCCGCTGGCGAAGCAATACCCAGTGCGATGCTGTAAGACTGAGTTTGCTGGCTGGCATAAGCGATTTCTTCAGGTGCTAAATCAGTTCCTAAATAAATTGCATTCCAACCATAAAAATTAGCTGCCACTGCCATACGTAATGCAATCAAATCGTATTGCTGTCCCATAGGTGTGCTGACAATTAAATTGTGGCGGGACTCAGTGCTGTTTTCTGAGGTGGCTAAGTTATACATATATGAGCGCACGGTCGCTGTGGCTACACGTTCATGACATTGGCGCATATTGCCGCGACGACATTCATCACGCACATGTGAAATTAATGGTCTCAATAAGTCTTCTAGTAGGAAAGGAATCCCCAACACTTTATCGGCTTTAATTAAGCACGATTTAAGGTGACTAGAATTCATTGCAGTGATGGCGTCTAAACACTCTTCAAAATGTTCCATAACAGAACCTGTGCTTGGACGTTTGCTGGGAATAACCCGCGCTTGTGCTGCGGCTAGTTCATCTGTTTCTATGAGAGAATAAAGTTCGTCGCTGGACTGACTCGCGATATCGCCAATACGGCGCCCTGCAGAAGTCGCGCGGCGCAGTAAAGTCAGTTTCTCCACATCCTCATCAGAATACAGTCGGCGACCGTTGGATGCGCGTTGTGGAATGACGGCTTGATAGCGTCTTTCCCATGCACGTATCACATCTGGGTTTAAACCTGTTCGACGTGCAACCACTTGTATGGGGTGTTTAGGTTCATTCATCGTTATTTGCCCGGTAATTTGGTCTTTGTCAGGTGTTTGTCTAAGCTTTTGTACTCTAATTGTCCATAAATCACGAACAATTTTAGTACATTGTCATTCGAATGTACAAGACAAATGGGTGTCACCAGCACTGTTATCACTGGCAATACAAAGGTGATTTGCTATAGTCAGTTCCAAGCAGTATTGCTTTCTTGACTTCAATTCGGTTACTTAGGAGGTACCTATGAAGAAATTACTAATCAACGTGCGTTACTTTTTAGCACCATTACTGATCCTAGCGTCTATGTTCGGCGTAATGACAGGCGGTCCATGGGTATGGACAGGTCTAGTGCTATTAGGCGTAGGTATCATCATTGACACATTAACCACTGCTCAGACTCCAGGTGCAGGCTTCGACGAAGAAGGCGACACATATGGTATCGCGGCATTACACAATGGTGTCATGTACGGCATGTTAGGTGTATTTGCATTATTACAAATCACATTAGCATGGCGCATTTTCCAATACATGAATGGTGTACCCATCGGTACAACTGAAATCCTAGGCATGACCGTCCAAGACGGCATCACAGGTTCACAGTTAATCGGTGCAACCATTTCAACAGGTATCTTTGCAGGTATCGGTATCATCTACGGTCACGAGCTAGCGCATACAAAAGGCTTCAGCTTCGTAATCGCACGTTGGATGATGGCGTTATCAG
>CBFHSW010000007.1:0-12939 GCA_965658595.1 Gammaproteobacteria bacterium
CAGTTAATGATAAATCCGATCACCGTGTCGCTAGATTCATTGATTGTGGTGGCGCACTTCCAGATCATGAAATAGAAATTCGTGACGACAAAGGCCAACTTCTCCCTGAGAGAAATCTTGGTGTCATCCATGTCAAAGGCCCAAGTGTTATGTCTCACTACTTCGACAACACCGAAGAAACAGAAAACACACTCAAAAATGGTTGGTTAAACACTGGTGACATCGGTTTTTTAATAGATGGACGAGTACATATCACCGGACGCCAAAAAGATCTCATTATTGTCAACGGAAGGAATATTTGGCCCCAAGATATCGAACACCTAGCCGAACAACAACCAGAAATTCGTACAGGTGATGCTCTCGCCTTCTCAGCCCCTGGATTCGATGCTGAAACAACCGTTGTGTTAGTCATGCAATGTCGCGAGCGTGATCAAGACAATCGTGATGACATCGTCAAGCGTGTAGAAGCTGATATCAAAGAAGAGATCGGGGTCAGTTGCTTTATTAAGCTGGTTCCTCCTCATACCTTACCCAGAACATCATCTGGTAAGCTATCTCGCTCAGCTGCTCGACGCGACTATATGGAACAAAATAGTATTAATGAGTCGTTTCTTACTGAACCCCGCAATACCAGCGTTTCAAATAACCACTAGTCTAACAATAAGCTGCGGTAGTCTAAATGTCTGAGCTACCTATTGTGGCACTCACGGGTGCCACTGGTTTTATTGGTTCACATATACTAGATCATCTTCTGCAGTCGAATACTCGCATAAAGATACTTGTCCGACAGCCCAAACAACATAAATATCTGTCACCTAATATCGAAGTCATCGAAGGTGATCTCCATGATGCTTCGACTATTCGCAACCTGCTTGAAAACGCTCATGCATTGATACATTGCGCAGGCAGAGTAAAAGCTAACTATCAACATCAATTCCATGAAGACAACCTCATTGCTAGCGAATTATTATTCCATACTGCTAAAAACGTACCCAGCTTAAAAAAAACCATCCTAATTTCTTCATTATCAGCGCGACATGCGAAAATATCGCACTATGCAGCCAGTAAAAATGCAGCAGAACAATGTTTGATTGACTCAGGCATCGATGAATGGACTATTATTCGCCCCCCTGCTGTGTATGGTCCTCGTGATAATGAATTAAAACCGGTATTTGACTGGATGCGCAGAGGTGTTTTATGGGTACCAGGGAAAGACAATAAGAGGTTCTCTTTACTTCATGTCAACGACCTATGCAGAGTTATTAATCACACTCTAATATCGGAGGATTCCGATCATCAGATTCTGGAACCAGACGATGGTCAACTCAATGGGTATACATGGGGTAAAGTACAGACCATAGCTGAGGAGTTTTTTAATAGAAAAATCATACTTATACAGACTCCCAAAACGATGCTGCTGACTGCCGCTAATCTAAATTTATATGCCAGCCGTTTGTTGAATCGCACTGCTATGTTTACACCAAGTAAAGTACAGGAACTACTGCATGAGGACTGGGTGGCTGATCCTGAGAAAATTTGGCCTGATTGGTCACCAATGATAGATTTGAAAAAAGGTTTAAACACCTTATACTTCAACAATTAAAGAATTTCAGATTATTATTGGAAATATCAAAGCATGGATAAATCAGTTGAAGATATCGTCGGTGAAGTCATTCCTATCCTGAGGAAATTTACCAAACCTGACGCAGAAGTAACCGGTGATTCTCACCTCATGCGTGATCTCGATCTAGACTCTGTCAAAGTAATGGAATTAATGATGGAACTAGAAGATCATTTCGATATTTCAATACCTCTAAATGCGTTGCCAGATGTTAACAGTGTGGCCGAACTTGCTAGCGAAATAGCGAAATTAAAATCACCATGAGCTTATTATCCAGACTTCAATCATTTAGCGACAAACATGCCATTTCTGAGAACACTTCGGTAACGCCCCTTAGCGCCGTTACCAATGAGTTATATTCTCCTACTGAAGGAGACATTAACGGTAAGCGTTCGATACTTCTGGGCACCAATAACTACCTAGGTCTAACATTTGACGATGCATGCGCTGAAGCTGGTAAAAAAGCTATTGATAAATATGGCACAGGAACGACAGGCTCACGTCTAGCCAACGGATCATATAGCCAGCATAAAAGCTTGGAAGACGATTTAGCCGAGTTCTATGGTGTCAATCATGCCATCGTGTTCTCAACAGGGTATACCGCTAATCTAGGTATGATATCTGCATTAGTGGGTCGAGGTGACACCATTATGCTTGATGAGCATTGTCATGCCTCTATATATGATGGCTGTAATCTCAGCGGTGCAGATATCATACACTTTAGACACAACAATGCTGCAGATCTTGAGAAAAGACTCAAGCGACTGGGCGATAAGATCTCAAACACACTCATCATCACTGAAGGCATTTACAGCATGCTTGGTGATCGTGGCAACCTAAAAGACATTTGTGAAGTCAAACAGCGTTACGATGCTCTCCTGATGGTGGATGAGGCACACTCACTGGGTGTGCTGGGTGATACAGGGAGAGGTTTAGGACAAGAATCTGGAGTCGAAGACCAAATCGATTTTATCACTGGTACATTCAGTAAAAGTTTAGCAGGAATTGGGGGCTTTTGTGTGAGTCAACATTCTCAGTTAGAAGTGATTCGATATACTAGCCGTCCGTATATTTTCACAGCATCGCCCTCACCGGCAACTATCGCAACGACTAAGGAAGCACTCAAAATAATTGCACAACGTCCAGAGCTAAGAGAACAACTCTGGCGCAATGCAACACAGTTATATACTGGATTAGAAGGTCTAGGATACGAGTTAAGTCCAGAGATCAGCCCTGTGATTGCTGTTAACGCTAGTACACAGGAAAATGCCATGTCGATGTGGACACAGTTATTCGATCAAGGAATTTATGTGAATATGGTTTTACCACCCGCCACACCTGGTAGTCGATGTTTACTCAGATGTAGCCTAAGTGCAGCCCATACCAGCGAGCAAATAGATCATGTTATTGAAGGTTTTTCTAATTTAAAAGAAAGATCTATGCTACAAAAAAAAATCGCATAGCCTGAACTGATCTCAGACAGCATAGTTATACCCCGCATTACATATAAACGCTGCCGTGAGCAATTAAATGACGTCTGAAAAAAAAGACACTCAAAGTGTAACTGTTATAATACCGACGCTTAACGAGGAGCAAAATATTGATCCTCTGTTGGAGAAACTCTCCGATATTGTTATTGATGACCATGTATTAAAAGTTTTGTTTGTTGATGATCAATCCACAGACAAAACAGTTGAAAAAGTCAATGCTTGGAATCAAACCAATCCGAATATTTCCATCTTAAGTAGAACCGGTGTAGCTGACCTAACACAGGCAATCCTTGATGGTGTCAAACACTCTGATAGTGACATCATCGCAGTTATGGATGCAGACTTAAGCCATCCTATTGATAAACTCCCCGAACTGTTCTCTCCAATAATTAATGATTCTCATGATGTATCCGTTGGCAGCCGCTATGTAGATGGTGGTGGTGTAGCTGACTGGCCATTACATCGCCGTCTACTCTCTTGGGTCGGCGGGCTCCCCGCCAGAGTTCTGACTGATGTGAATGATACCACCTCAGGTTTTTTTTCATGTCGGAAGAAATGTTTTGATGTGATCGACAATAATGCCTGCGGATATAAAATACTCATAGAAATGTTGGCAGCAGGCCTAGATACATTCCGTATTAAAGAGGTTCCAATAACATTTACAGACAGAACATTGGGCGAATCAAAGCTCTCCAGTAAACAGTTAATTCAGTATTTCAAACGGCTGTTTGAAATCAGTGGCGCACAAATATCGTCCTCAACAGGATCAAAATTTATCGCAGTAGGTATGTCAGGTGTTGTCATTGATGCACTATTTTTCAACCTATTCTTGCAACAAAACTGGAGTGTCAGTGAAGCTCATATAACCAGCTTCATGATTGCTGCCATCAGTAATTATTTCTTTAATTCTGTCTGGTCATTCAAGTTTAAACATAGCTCTATAAAGAGTTGGATAATAAAAGCCTGTAAATTTATTTACATTGCATTAACAGCTTTAATTTTACGTGGAGGTGTAATTGCAGCCCTCACAATGTTCTTAGAGATACCTGCTGCATTGGCTATTTATCCAGCTATACTTACTGCTGCAGTGGTTAATTATCTAGGTGTTTCATTCTTAGTTTTTCCCAACATCAACACACCTAGTGCATCAATCAATTGGCGTGTTTTGGCGTTGGCTGTGACTGCTTTCATATGTATTTTGCGTTTACTGTATCTTGGCACTGCACAGTTATTACCAGATGAAGCATATTATTGGAATTACACGCAATTCTTGGACACAGGTTATTTAGATCATCCCCCTCTATTGGCATGGGTGATCTACATTGGCACAAGCATTTTTGGTAATAATGAATTTGGTGTGCGCATAGGCCCTTTCATCGCTGGTCTTGCTAGTTTGGTTTACATGTTCAAATTGTCTACCTTACTTTTTGATAAAACTAGTGCTTATATCTCATTGTTATTATTGTCTATTTATCCACTGGGGGCTGCCACTGGCATGCTTGCTACCACGGATAATTTGCAGGTCTTATTTTGGTGTGCAGGGTTATTTTATCTAGCTGACGCAATACTCAAAGGCCGAACTCAGTCATGGTTGATGTTAGGTGCGTGTGTGGGCTTAGGGATGCTCTCAAAATATACCACTGCCATATTTGCTCTCAGTATTGTTATATACATGACTTTAGACAGTAAAGCTTATCGCTGGTGGAAACATCCAGCAATCTATGCAGGCGCTCTTTTATCGATTTTAATATTCTCGCCTAATTTATTATGGAATTTGCAAAATGATTGGAGCTCATTGCACTTTCAAACCACTCGCCGTCTCGATAAAGAAATTACTTTCTCTATACATTATTTGTTACTGCACAGCTTAATCCTGTTATCACCTATTGGGATAATCTTATCAGCATTATCGGTCAATAAAATAAAAGCTATGTGTGCACAAGTAGCGAATAAGAATGGATACCATGCTCAACAAGTTTGTAAACTTATTTTGTGCTTAACATTTTTGCCATTGAGCGTATTTATTTATTTTAGTCTTACACACACACCCCGCTTTCACTGGACTGCTCCTATTTGGCTGAGTTTAATTCCACTCTCAGCATATTTAATTAGTCCAACCTCAGAATCTCTAGTCAACAAATCTGCATTGAGAAAATTAGTTCTCTATGGCGGAGCTTTTCTATGCTTAGGCTACGGCGCCCTCTTGCATTACTCTACACTAGGCTTACCGTTTTCAAATACAACAAAATTGACGAGCCATTATTTTTGGCAGCAAGCAGCTCAACAAACTCATGAAATAGAACAAGAAATAATTAAAGAAACAGGTCAAAGACCCGTCATCATCTGCCTCAGTAAATGGTCTATTGCTAGCTCGCTAAGATTCTATGATGTAGATGGTGCAGTCGATAATATAGTGTCTAGGAACTTTATTAACGAATCGGCCACTATGTATGAAGAATGGACAGAGCCTAAGGATTGGCGAGGACATCCAGTATTATTTGTTGCCATGCATAAAAAAGACATAAGAAAAAACAAGCTTAATCATTTTACAGATTCAATGCAGGCCGTCGAAGAATACACGCTGCAATCAGATAATCGTAAGGTAAGAACGCTTTTATTACGCAGAGCCAACAGCTATCAACCCCAGTAATAGCTAGACAAACTATTAATCATATTGAACGTTGTACAAGCCGCATGATTTTATCTACGAATATCACTTAACTATATATGTAGATACTCATACCAACTCAAGCTATTATTGTGTTTTATCTCTAGGTATTAGCATCACTCTACATATGTCAGAAGTAGATTTATTTAATTACAAGATGGTTTTAAGACTAGTATTACTCATTGTCATCTGTTTGCAGTCCACAGGCGCAGCGACATCAAAGCTAGAACAAGGGCAAGCATTGGCCTTTGATCGACAAAAAGGTAATTGTCTAGCTTGTCATGCCATAGAGGGGGGCACTAGTGCGGGTAACATTGGCCCAGAATTAAAAAATATGAAAACTCGCTATCCAGACCAAACCCTACTGCGTCAGAGAATCTGGGACGAGACGATGTTTAACCCCGTCACAGTGATGCCACCTTTTGGGAAACACAAAATTCTCACAGAACAAGAAATAGATTCAGTCGTAGAATATATCCATTCTTTATAACAAACTCCCAATATAAAAAAGCCCCTGTGACTCATCGCCCGGAAAATATTATGAATAAACGTAAAACTCTGAAATTATTAGCCTCAACATGTGTAGCACTAATTTCTGCTAAGTCTGTTTTGGCTGTCAGTAGATGGCCAGAAAAATTATTCGATAATACAAACTCACTCGATGTTATTTCAAAGATAAGCCAAAATAGTAATATTACTGTCAGTGATGATATTAATATTAAAGTACCTGAGATTGCTGAAAATGGCGCTGTTGTCCCAATAACTGTCAGCTCTACACTTGAAAACATAGCCACTATAGCTATCTTGGTCGACAATAACCCCACGCCCCTAACTTCGAGTTTCACACTATCAATTGGTGCACCAGCCTATGTCTCCACACGTGTAAAGATGGCAAAGACATCAACAGTCACCGCCATACTCAGCACCCGTGATGGACAATATTTTAGTGCAAGTAAAACCATCAAAGTCACTATAGGTGGATGTGGCGGTTAGTCATAAGAAGTCAGAAAATGATTCAATACTTCATCTCTATTACGTTATTAATCTTAGTCATTAATCACTCACATGCTGATGAAGAGACAATGGCGGATATCATTAAAATTCAATCCTATTTCACTGAAAAGTTTCCAGATGTAGCATTTGAAGACTTCAGTAATGGTGTCTACGCTTTGGATTCTATTGCTAGACAGAACTGGGAGGCCTTGGAAGAATTTCCACCCTATGAAGTGAATATAGATACTGGTGAGACTTTATGGGAACAACATGCTGATATTTATGAACAATGTTTTCCCAATGGTCCTGGAGTGAAACATAATTATCCATTATGGAATTCAACCTTGGAAACGGTAGTAACATTGGCAATGGCCATTAATCTATGCCGAGAAGAACATGAACTCATAGCCTATGACTACATGCAAGCAGATATTAATAACTTACTGGCTTATATGGCCTTTCAAAGCCGAGGCAAAGTTATAGCCATTGAGATACCAAATCAGCAAGCCAAGCAAGCCTATTTAGCCGGTAAGAAATTCTACTTTACTCGCCGTGGACAACTAAACTTTGCCTGTCAACATTGTCATTTTGATAATGCTGGCAAACGTTTACGTAGTGAGAGTCTGGGACCAGCATTGGGACAAACAACTAGCTGGCCCACTTACAGGAATAAATGGGGTGCCCTCGGGCCACTACATCGACGTTACATAGGATGCAATAAACAAGTTAGAGCTGAACCCTTTACTGCTCAGTCAATCCAGTATAGAAATTTAGAATATTTTCATACTCACATGAACAATGGCCTTGCTATTAATGGCCCTTCCGTTAGAAGGTAAAGTTATGATATTTCACTTTACCTCAATCATTAAACTCATACTGCTATTGTATGTCTGCCTAAGCAGCTTTGCTGCTGAAACAGCTCAAGGCGAATATGAAAGCCTACTCATGCAAGTCGAGCAACAACATAAGCACGCTAGACAAAAACACTATGCTTGGCGCGATACTGGCAAGAAAATTAACGAAGCAAAAAAATTGGCGGCTCAAAGTGAGTTTGCTCAAGCAAATGTGCTTCTTTATAAAGCGCTACAAGAATGTGAAATTGCCAAAAAACAATCCGAGTCACAATCTCAATTATCGAAACTACTTCCCTACTATCTCAATTAAGCACACAACAGAGCATTAATCAGTAACATCACCTAATAAACTCTAATTTAAAAATATTTTTCAATTCAAGAGATGTATGAATCACAGTCACTCTTTGGTTATTTTATGGTCTGCGTGACCAAACCTAATTGGTTGATCTCCAACTTCCCAAGCAAATCTAATATATTCACAACTCTTTGATATGGATTAGTTCCGTCAGCCCTAAGTATTACTGGAAGATCAGGATCTTCTGATTTATGTAATTTCAATAGACTCTCTAGCTCTTTCAATGTGACAGGATGAGTATCTAGAAAAATCAGCCCATCCTCAGTGACTGTAATTGATTTTGTGCGCGGTTCCGCAAGTGACGTTTCTGCACTTGCTTTAGGCACATCAACTTGAATTCCCTGCACAGTAACAGTAGTAAGAATAATGAAAATTACTAATAGTACATAAGCTAGATCAAGCATAGGTACGACATTAATCTCATCGTAAACTTCGCCTTCTTCATGTATGCCTTCAATCATAATCTACTCGCTATAGTGTTCAGCAATACTGGCTTGAAACTGATCCACAAACACTCTCATATCGCCTACGATCTCTTTTATTTGTGCAGATAAGTAGTTGTATCCAAATAAACATGGAATAGCAACTAATAAGCCCGCTACAGTTGCGACTAGAGCTGCTGAAATTCCAGGAGCAATAGCATTCACATCGACTGTTCCTGCCAGAGCTACATCAGCAAAAGTAATCATGACACCCATAACTGTTCCTAGTAGACCAATAAAAGGCCCACCTGCTATTGCAATAGTGAGCAATACCATTTGCTTATTGAGTTTTTGCGTTTCTCGTAGCATAGCTGTATTCATACAAGATCGAATAGTCACAATTGCATTTGTTGAAATGTAACCACCTTGTTCAATTCGTCGAGACAATTCTTTGATCGCCTCTCTATGTATATTATTTAAACTAGAATCACTTATAGATGAATTATCTGCCTGAATAGGCTTAAACATTTGTGCTGGAAAGCTCTCAGAAAATAGAGCATTAGCTTTTTTGACTCTACGAACATACAAACTCTTAACCAGCATCACATTCAGTCCGAGCATTAACATGAAGGCTAATACTGTCGTGGTTATCTTTCCTTCTAATGATAATTTAGAAATAGAAAACATTAACGGATTATGACCCGTTGTGTACGATGGATTTTGCCCATCAACACCTGCCGAGATCAAAACATCGTTTGGCCCTTGATTGACATAGGCTAACGACACCCAGTCCTGAACCGCTTCTTGTTCTTGTATATGAAGTTCATCCAGTTGCCCAATAAAAGCATTTGATCCATCCCTATTTGCTCCTATAGATAACTCATCAACTATCCCCATTGATGTGGAATTTTTGACAGCATACAGCTCTGAATTGACATATACAGATATTTCTTCAGCGTTGACTGACATTACCAAGTGATACCAACTATTCAATTCCAACTGGTTATCTAACTGAAGCAGTTGCGAAGTCTGTGCTTGAGGGTTTGTATGATCAACTGATAATTGCTGCTCATGTATTTTTAATGTTAACTGATGATTATTTTCATCACTTAGATTAATTATTACCGCATCTTCCTGAGCTACATCGATCTTACTCCATAATGATATGGTAGTGTCCTCAGGGGATGAGATATTAATAACTGGTGTTGGTGAAATTGATATGTATTCATCACCTTGAAATCTAGCACCTGCTCCTATAGCGGCACGCTGGGTATATGAGATGGATTCATTATTTGGTTTATTCGCATGACTAGTAGAGTCTTCCAGTTCTTCATTAAAATGGTAAACGAGTATGTCCTTTTCACTATAGGTCGCTGTCGATATTGATTTGCCTTCAATATCACCAGCACCATAATACATATAGAATTTTTGATGACTATCAATGTCTATTTTAGGAATCTTGACCCAAAATAATCCAACTTGTTGTTCAACATCAAAATACTCAGTGTGATGTGCAAGTAGTTGATTATGCTCAGAAACAAATCTCACGTCTTCAGCGTTAACATCGATATCAGTAAAATAAGGAAAATTACCAACATGTAATTTGACTAATACTGCAACATCTTCTTGCGGACTATTCAATATTAATCCATCGCTACTAGTGTTAATGATGAATTCTTTTCTAAAATCCCAATCATGGTTCCACCAATTAGATGCATGTATGGAATTCATCAAATTTAAGATCAATATTGTCACTATTAGGTATTTCATATTTTTAAGTATGCGATAAGTTATAACGAAGTATTCTCAGGTATCATCTTTGATTCAGTCACTGTATTGGACACTAATTGAACTCATATATTAGTAATTACCGACAGTAGACCATAGCAATTTATTTATTGAGCATCAGAAATTCTCATACAGCCGTTAATAATACTATTTCAAAGTGACTATTTTCTATACTGTAGCTTTCAAATAATTTACTTATTACCAATATCGTCAAAACTAAAATCTTAAAATCTTTGATTCATCGTAGAATGTTGAAACACATCTACTCTTGAAATTAACGTGATTATTAATAACGAGATTTTTACTACCACCAAAAACCAAGTGCTTGTATCTAATTCGGTATACAAAGTGGCAGAGGTATTATAATATACAATCGCTGTATAGCTACAGAACGTAATATTATGTCACAAAAATAACGTCTTATCCTGACTTTAATGTAATATAATCGTACTTAAATCACATAACTACCGAGTTATTGTCATGCAAACCATTCTCGTTGTTGAAACAGATCGATTTTCTCGCGCTGCTACTCTCTCTGCACTAAATACCGCAGGTTACAACACTCTTGAAGCAGATAGCTTTGCAACTGGTATTAACAGTCTTAGAAATATAATACCAAGTGCTGCAATTGTAGATTATGAGATGAATGATGGTACTGGCCTTGAACTATTTGCTGAGATTCAGCAAAACGAGCTCAAACAACGTATTCCTACTATTATCCTCACACCGCATTGTAATGATCTATCTAGAATAACAGCACTTGAGGGTGGTGCGGATGATGTCATGTCAAAGCCCACCGCACTCAACGAATTAATACTGCGTCTCAATAACATGCTGAATAGGGATCAAGCTAACACTGCAAATGAATTCAACATTTCTAGTCGCGGAATAAACCTAGATATGCAATCACTACAAGTCACTATTGGTGGTGAGAATACAGACTTATCACTGAGTGAATTTCGTTTGTTATACCACTTCATGCGCAATCCAAATAAGGCTTTTTCTAGAAGTGAATTACGCACTTTAACAAAGGGTGATGAAAATAAGTTAGATGAACGCTCAATTGATGTTTATGTTATGCGGTTAAGAAAATCACTGCAAAAAAGAGGCTATCAAGATCTCATTCAAACTGTTCGTGGTATCGGATACCGATTCAATAGTTAATTAAGGAGACAACCACTCGACTAGATAATATATATATTGTCCCTCAGATGACTTTGATGGTCCGAGGACTTTAGCTGCGTGTAAATCTTGTGGTTGAGATTCCTGTTCAATCGCCTCAGCCGACGACCCTACCACAGTGACGCAGTTTGCAGAAAATCTATGTCGCTTCATGCGTGGAGCATAAACCACCGCATATCTCTCTATTGATACATTACTCTCTGGATCAGGTGGCACATAACCATGCATAAAGTTAATTCTTAATAAGTTGAGTATTGATCTAGGATACTAGCGAAACTTTACGGTAATTCATAACCCCTCGATCCAAGAATTTAGACACAGACGATTGTTCTGATAGTTGCATTTGGTATTTAATTTGCTTTGATGACATATCTCGTCTAGAAATATGTATTATATGATTTTCACATTGCTGGTGCCGTGCTATTGCGCACTCATACAACTGTATATTATTAATTTGGCCTAGATGACGCCTAGCGGATTTCCATTCTTTTGCATCTGCAAAATTTGTCACTAGAGTTCCCGTTGTTGTTAACATTGACAGTAGCTTTGCAAACCAGCCAGTATCAGCATTCACAGAGCGAAATGGCACTTGTGTTTTTTCAGAAAAAACATCATCTATAATCACATCATAGATATTGTTATTTTGTTTTTTTAACCATGTACTAACCTCACAATTAAGCAATATACATCGCGTATGCACACCAAAATACTCTCTAGCGATATGCAAATGAACCTCATCATTATCGATACCTATGACGTTTGCTGAAGGGAAAATGGTCATTAAAGAATTAATAACAGTTCCTCCACCCACACCTAATACTAAGATATTTTTAACAGGCTGATTAAAAATACTTAAACAGAACAAATCCCACAAATGACCTTGAAACGGCTTACCTGGGTTCCACTGACTATGACAAACACCATCACGATACAATCGAACTGTATTTCCTGCTTGTGTGACTTTATAGCTTTTATTTTCTGACTGATGCTGCCAAATTATTGCCATCTCTAGATCATATCTAGTGCATGTTTTTTAAGATCATCTAACGGGACAATCTCAAGTACAGCTTGATGGGTAGACTCTAGAATTATTTTTGGTGCAACCCCTGCAGCCAAGGCTTGTTTCCAACGATCCACACATACACACCAACGATCACCTTCTTCCAGACCCGGGAATCCGTATTCTGGCTGTGGCGTGACTAGATCATTGCCTTGTGCCACAGAGAAATCTAAAAATTCCTGATTCATCTGGGCACAGATAATATGTAAACCGATATCATTATTTTCTGTATTGCAGCTGCCATCACGAAAGTAGCCTGTCATAGGGTCACAGCTACACTCTTTGAGCGGCTCTCCAAAAACATTAAGTTGTGACATACATAATCCCTCCAACTGAAAAAAGACAACAGTATATTATTCATGAAGAATCTAATAGTCTAATCACAACGAACAGTATATTAGGAATAATATCAAATAAAGAGTGTGCTGGAATAAAAAACACATGTATCCCAGCACAAAATTTAAACCCTATTAAATCAACAGCGACTAGATAATAACTAAATGTCG
>CBFHSW010000008.1:0-34127 GCA_965658595.1 Gammaproteobacteria bacterium
TTTTGCCGCTAATCTCCTCACTCTATTTATATTCTATGAAATCCTTACTATCAGTACCTACCCACTAGTAGCCCATAAAGAAAATGCAGACGCCAAAAATGGAGCAAGAGCTTATCTAGGTTTACTGTTAACTACTTCAATTGGCTTTTTCTTGGTATCCATCTTATGGACTTGGCAGGTGAGTCATAGCTTGGATTTCACTATCGGTGGCATTCTTACTGGTAAGTTATCCGACGGTTTAACACTGGTATTGTTTACACTGATGATCGTAGGTATTGGTAAAGCAGGCCTTATGCCTTTCCATCGTTGGTTGCCTGCGGCCATGGTGGCACCTACTCCTGTAAGTGCTCTATTACATGCCGTAGCGGTCGTTAAAGCAGGCGTGTTCTGCGTATTAAAAATCACCGTTTATATTTTTGGCATCGATCTACTGCAAAGCACCAATGCTAACCTAGTCATTATTATTCTAGCGACTGTCACCATGTTGTTGGCATCATTGGTGGCATTGCAACAAGACAATCTAAAAGCACGACTTGCCTATTCAACTATCAGCCAGCTGGCCTACATAGTACTGGGTGCGGCAATAGCCACATCAGTCAGCATCGTTGGCGCGAGCATGCATTTGGCCACCCATGCGGTGGGTAAGATTACTTTGTTCTTCTGTGCGGGTGCAATTTACACAGCCACTAAAAAAACCTCCATTAAAGATATGCATGGCATTGGCTATCAGATGCCTTTTACCATGGTGGCCTATACGGTAGCCGCCATTAGCATCATAGGCTTACCCCCCATGGTTGGAAGTTGGAGTAAATGGTTTTTGGTTGACGGCGCACTGAGTAGTGGTCAAATCGTATTGGCGATAGCCTTCTTAATCAGTACTTTGTTGAATATAGTTTACCTGATGCCAATTGCCATTAATGCTTTTGCTAGCAAACCTTCAGAGGCAGACAGTCATTATCGAGAAGCTCCTAAGAGCTTAGTGTTACCGCTATGTATCACCGCATTTCTATGCTTGGCATTGTTCTTCTTGATGCCATATTTCTATCAATTCCTGCAGACCATTCCTTAGTGCGTTATGTTAGAAAATAAAAAATTACTGAATATATTGCTAGTTGTCCTGATGCTGATATGCATTGCCTTGCTATGTGTGGACTTCTTCTATCACAAACATGGTCATTTTGCTTTCGAAGAGACTTTTGGCTTCTTCCCTGCTTTTGGTTTTCTCGCTTTTGTAGCGCTCAGTTTATGCGCTAAGTTGTTGCGTAAAGTTGTGAAACGTCGCGAGGATTACTATGACTGATTTTTCACTCACTTATTTGTTGTCTCATCCTGGTGTGCTATTAATACTGGGCGGAGTGCTAATGGCTATATTGCCATACAGATTACGTCTGTTAACAACTCTAGTATTACCATTAATTGCACTTATAGCATTCTTGAGTTTGCCAGACACTCTCAGCACTCAAATGTCTTTAATGGGTTATCAACTACATCCAATATATATTGACGGGTTAAGTTGGATATTTACTCTGATTTTTATCATTGCTGCCTTTATCGCTGCGCTCTATTCCTATCATAATAGAGATCGCATAGAGCAAATCACACTGCCTATCTATGCTGGCTCAGTTATTACGGCAGTACTGGCGGGTGATCTACTCACATTATTCATTTGCTGGGAAATTAGTGCATTATCTTCTGCGGTGATCGTATTCGCAGGACGAACACCACGCGCGAAGAGTGCTGGCATGCGTTATCTGTTAGTTCACATCACATCTGGCTTGTTGCTCCTGCTAGGAAGCTTGCTTCATTACCAAAATGAACAGAGCTTAGTGTTCTCTCATATCGGTCTTGAGACTGGTGCAGGCATGTTGATCTTCTTTGCTTTCGCTATTAAATGTGCTTTCCCTCTTCTCCATAATTGGTTGCAAGATGCGTATCCTGAAGCCAGCCCTACAGGTTCAGTGGCACTATCTGTATTTACCACCAAGCTGGCGGTCTACTGTTTAGCGCGTGCTTATGCAGGCACTGATGCGTTGATCTGGGTCGGCACTATCATGGCCATCTTCCCAGTATTCTTCGTCATTATTGAGAATGATCTAAGACGCTTATTATCTTACAGCTTAAATAATCAACTAGGCTTTATGGTGGTGGGTATTGGTATCGGCTCAGAACTATCTTTAAACGGCACCGCCGCCCACGCCTTTTGTCATATCCTTTATAAATCACTGATGTTTATGAGTATGGGAGCGGTATTACATCAAACCGGCACTGCCAAAGCATCACAATTAGGTGGCTTATATAAATCCATGCCATGGACGACTTCGTTTTGTATTATCGGAGCATTATCAATTTCAGCTTTCCCACTGTTTAGTGGTTTTATCGCCAAAGGAATAATTCTCTTTGCAGTTGCTGAAGAAGGCTATTGGTTAGTTTGGTTAGCGCTACTATGTGTATCCGGCATACTTGATAACACAGGTTTGAGAGTGCCTTATTCCAGTTTCTTCTCACATGATTCAGGACACCGTTGTCGTGAGGCTCCGACTAATATGTTGCTAGCGATGGCGATAGCTGCATTTTCCTGCATCTTTATTGGTGTTTTCCCCGGGCTTTTATATGCTTATTTACCTTATAGTATGGAGTTTCATCCCTATACAATGGACCACATCATTGCCCAGTTACAGCTAGTGTTCTTTGCCCTACTAGCCTTTGTGGTACTCATTAAAAATGGTTGGTATCCAAGTGTTATGCCAGCACGCAACTTAGATACAGATTGGATCTACCGTAAAGTCTGTAAAAACATACTGGGGGGCTTATCAAGCCTATTTGCTCGCAGTTTGGTTGCTTGGCAACGTTTGCGTTTCGACACCATGCACCGTGTGGTTCAACTTTTCACACAGACCAGTGGCCCTCAAAGTGCTGTTGCCAGTGGTAGTTCCGTCGGTCTTATGGTGGTGTGGGTAGCCTTGTTACTATCGGCCTGTTTAGTGTTTTACTTTATCTATTGATGCAGCTCAGCGGCTACTCATGGTTTAGTTTTAGACCGCATTGTCTATAAACCATGCCTGACAGACCAAATATTTAAGCCAGATCTTTACAACCGTCATCTAGAGTCGGCGCCTAAACTTACATTTAAACAAGACAGACTAGTGCAGGTTATTGCTGACACGACTATCAGATTCCATAAAAGCTGGGCTGCCATGATGAGCAACCATCCTCCAACCTAGCTCACTGCTTTGACGGTAGACATTGGTTGCGAGCACTGTACCTAAATCACGATCATCGACTACGATAACTTCTTTCACATTATGAATACATAGATTGTCATCCATAGTGTAAGTGCTATCACTCAGCTGGATGTTAATTTCTTCTTTGCCGGCAAAAATCTGTTCCCAACTGGCAATAATCAATTGATAACTAAATATTCGAGAGGATCCAGGATGGATACAGAACACATCATCACTTTGATCCCACACTTGTTTCATTAACTGAATATCGTGCGAGCGAAAAGCTTGGTAAAATGCCTCCTCTACTTGCATAGAATTCATATATTCACTCTTACTATCTTTCAATGTATGCCTCTTATTAAACTTTGTAAATTAAATGAAATTAGCGCTGCACGATCGTTAGGATTTTTTATAACAGATGTCACCCCTGAGCGTAACATTTTTATTGTTTGTGATGACGATCAGGTATACGCCTATGAAAATCAATGTCCGCACACTTTAGGTCCATTAGACTGGTCACCACATCAATTTCTCAACAGTACCCAAGATCATATTCAATGTGCCAGTCATGGTGCCTTATTCACCATTTCTCAGGGAGAATGTGTGTATGGGCCATGCTTACAACAGTCATTGCAGAAACTGAGCACAGAGATTCTAGATGGAATGGTTTATGTGTATTTGTAAATGATGGGCATATTACAAAAAGTTTTTCCCATCCTGGCCATATTAAGTGGCGTACTGGCCTATTATCAGGCTGATATTTTTACTCCCTATAAGAGTTCAATCATTTATTTACTCGCTAGCATTATGTTTTGTATGGGGACTAGCCTGACATTCGCTGATTTTAAGCGCGCTTTTGGGCGCATCAACATCTTATTGTTAACACTAATTTTACAGTTTGGCTTCATGCCATTTATCGCTTGGCAATTGAGCCGTTGGGCTAATTTAGATGTGTTACTCACCACTGGTATGATACTGGTCGGTAGTGTCTCGGGCGGCACCGCTTCTAATGTTATGTGTTACCTGTGTAAGGGCGACGTAGCCCTATCTATCAGTCTCACCGCCATCAGTACCGCACTGGCGATATTCGTCACACCTATGTTGGTCTATTTTTATTGTCAGAGCAGTATTTCCATTCCAGTTAGCGCTATGATGATGAATATTCTCTACATGGTCGTTGCACCCGTATCACTGGGGCTTATTCTTAATCATTTTTCATCCCCCATGATCGCCCCTGTACAACGTTATGGTGCGGATTTTTCGATTATTCTCATTTGTCTAGTGATTGCCATCGTAGTTGCTCTAAATCATGACAACTTATTGATACTTAGCCCACTTTTAGTCATGCTGGTGTTGATCCACAACCTATCTGGATTACTGATGGGTTTTCTCAGCACCTATGTGTTGACCAGAGATAGCATTTTGAGCAAGACCGTTGCACTGGAAGTCGGCATGCAAAATTCTGGACTGGCTGTGGCTCTCGCAGTAAAATTCTTTGGAGGTACAGCTGCTCTTCCGGGAGCCTTGTTCTCAATTATCCACAATGTCACTGGATCGTTATTTGCACGACTATCAGCACAACAAAACTATAAGCGATAAAAAATTATGAAAACAGCAAGCGCCAATATCATCATACTAGTAGCCTGGGGTCTTACCATCGTCCTCACCTCACAACTCCTTGGAGGTACTTTTGAGAGTGGCCGTAGTTGTCAAACCAACTGCGTGAGCATTATGTACTACGCATCAATTGCACTTGCTGTTATCGGTACAGCGTTAAGTTTCATGCAAGTTCGCCAGCCAGGATCCAGCTTAATCAGCAAATTATTCCTGTTAGCAGGATTAGGTTTAATCGGTATCTTGGTAGGTGTGATGTTAATTGGAACCTTAACTGGATAAGTTCATATTCCAGCCTCTCAAGTCAGGCGTTGCTCAAAGATAAGATTTATACGCTAGGTATTAGCTCAGTATTAGATTACCATCTAATATCGGGCTAAGCTCTAATCTGTGTCAACTAGGCATTCACATAGTCCACAGATATTCCCAGCCAACGCCTCAGTAATTCATCCACTCTTTCAGGATGGTTTTCTAACAACCATTGAGCGGCAGAGTGCACCTGTGGCAATAGACCCATATCCTGACTCAGATTAGCGATGCGCATCTGCATATCACCAGATTGCTTAGTTCCCATCACCTCACCCGGTCCACGTAGTTCTAAATCTATGCGCGCAAGTTCAAATCCGTCAGTGGTGGTTCGCAGGGCATCTATGCGTTTTTTTGCAGTATCACCTAATGGCGATTTATACAGTAATACACAGCTGCTTTGTTTCTCTCCACGTCCCACTCGTCCACGCAACTGATGTAACTGAGCCAGACCAAAACGCTCTGCATTTTCGATAATCATAAGAGATGCATTTGCCACATCGACACCGACTTCTATAACGGTGGTGGCCACCAACACATGGATATTATTTTGAATAAAATCTTGCATGATTTTTTCTTTCTCAACAGACTTCATCCTGCCATGCAATAGTCCAATATTTAGTGCTGGCATCTTCTTTTCTAACAGGGCATGAGTATCCTCAGCAGCCTGACTTTGCAAGCTTTCAGATTCCTCAATCAAACTACATACCCAGTAAGCCTGTGCGCCCTGCCGGCAGGAAGAATTGATACGCTCAATAATCTCTTCACGTCTCTGTTCAGACATAGCCACGGTGGTAATAGGCTTTCGACCGGGTGGTAATTCATCAATCACAGAGTAATCAAGATGTGCATACATGCTCATTGCCAATGTTCTGGGTATGGGGGTGGCTGTCATAGTGAGCTGATGAGTATGGATTTCTTCATCACCCCCTTTACGCGTTAGATCAAGTCGCTGCTGCACCCCAAAACGATGTTGCTCGTCGGTGATACTTAGAGCTAAATTATGGAACTCTACACCTTGCTGAAATAGTGCGTGTGTACCTACCGCAATTGCGGCAGTACCCGAAGCAATCAAGGCTAACATTTCACGTTTCTTTTTAACAGGCAGTGAAGAACTCAACCATGCTACTTGCACTCCTAGAGGCATTAACTGCTCAGAAAAGAATCTGAAATGTTGCTCCGCCAAAATTTCTGTTGGCGCCATGAAGGCGGCCTGACAATTGTTTTCTACAGCTATTAAGCAAGCCATAAGACCTACTACTGTTTTTCCACTGCCTACATCCCCTTGTACTAAACGCATCATAGGATGCGAACGCATCATATCATGCGATATTTCAGTCAATACTTTGGATTGTGCTTGAGTGAATTTGAATGGCAACTGTTTCAAAAATGGATCAGTCAGCTTACCAGTGGACTCTAGCGGAACCGACTTTTTATGATTACTCACTAAACGTATCTGCATCATACTTAAATGATGTGCAAGCAATTCTTCAAACACTAAATACTGTTGGCCCGGTGTTTGATTATTAATGAGCGCCTGTTTATCTGAATCTGGATATGGGCGGTGAATGTTTCTCAATGTTTCTAAGATATTGCCTGCTGGCATCGGCAACTCTGACCAATCAGACAAAGCACTCTCAAAGACTGTGTTATTTTTGTCCGCCCACACAAATGCTTTCTCGATAAGACTATGCAAGCGTCTTTGCTGAAGTCCTTTGGTGCTGGCATAAACGGGCTCAAGTCGATCTGCTAACTGGATGACTTCATCCTCACCTAACACCCGATACTGCGGATGGATCATTTCCATTTTTCGTCCCAAACGACGCGCCTCACCAAAACAGATGATGCGTGAACCGTCTGATAAGCCTCGAAGTTGACTTTGACTGAAATGAAAAAAACGCAGATTAATTTCACCGCTCTGATCATGTACGGTAGCCGTCATCATTCGTCTACGACCAAACACAACTTTGGCATTGTAGACCTGCCCAACTATCTGCACATCATGTTGACCATTAATATCAGCAATGGGTGTGATGCGTGTCTTATCTACATAACGGATAGGCAAGTGAAATAGCAGATCACGGATAGACTTAATATTAACAGCGCTTAAATTCTCCAAGGTTTTTGCCGTCATAGTTGGCAAATCATTTAGATCACTCATCGTTAATCAAGTCTTTTTCTAATAGGCTTTAAAGCTCAAGCACCGCGTCCATTTCAACTAAGGCATCTTTTGGTAATGAGGCTACACCAATAGCAGCACGCGCCGGATAAGGTGCACTGAAGTATTTTGCCATGATCTCATTTACCTTGGCAAAATAAACCAGGTCAGTAAGAAAGATATTAATCTTAACAACATTTTCTAAAGTGCCACCGGCGGCTTGGGCTACTGCAGATAAATTATCAAATACACGTGTGATCTGTAATTCTATATCATCACCTATCATTTCCATCGTTTCTGGAACCAATGGTATTTGACCTGAGCAATAAACGGTTGTGCCGATTCGTACTGCCTGTGAGTAGGTGCCAATTGCTTGTGGTGCTTGATCAGTTGATATGATGATTTTTTCCATGCGGGATCTCCTTGTGAATAGACTTAGCTACGCATACGCGTGACTTTAAATACATGCTGACTATTACGCAGTACACGTAATATTTTTGCTAAATGCTTTCTATCTTTGACACTCAATAAAAATGTGATGGTGGTACTGGCATCATCCAAGTCTTCCACTTCTAAATGTTCAATATTTGATTCTTCATTGGCTATCTTTGCAGCCAATGTAGCCAGCACACCGCGTTGGTTAGCGGTCTGCACTCGCACTTCAACATTGAAATCTATGGAATGATCACTGGACCAAGAAACAGTGATGGCTTTATCTTTAAACACATTTTTTCTATCGAAGTTTTTACATATTTCTCGGTGTATGACTAATCCTTTACCTTTAGTCATTAAGCCAATAATTGGATCACCAGGTATTGGGTGACAACATTTCCCATAGTTAACCACCACCCCTTCAGTGCCTTGAATTGAGAGTGGAATATCCTTATTGATCAGTTCACTCTTTTCCTGCTCCTGATAAATACTAGAGATATTTCGAATCAATAATTCTGCTAATTGCTCACCCAAACCGATGGCGGCATAGAGATTCTGAAGTGTTTTCACATTGGCGACTTTAAGAATATTTTTATAATCTGCTTTGGTTAAATCCTCTGGTGTCTTCTGATAGCGTCCCAATGCGTTTTCAAACAATCGTTCACCCAAGTCTATGGCTTCTTCAGAATGAAGGTGTTTTAGATAATGTCGAATATTAGTGCGCGCTTTGTTAGTGACTACAAAATTTAACCAACTTGGTTTAGGGCGTGCGCTAGGATTGACCATCACTTCAACCGTTTGACCACTCTCAAGCTTGATACTCAATGGTGATATACGCCGATCCACTTTGACAGCAAAACACGTGTTACCTAAATCCGAATGCACTGCATAAGCAAAATCAACTGCTGATGATCCATGTGGTAGTACGATTATGTCGCCAGCTGGGCTGAAAATATATATTTCATGTGGAAACAGATCCACTTTGACACTTTCAAGAAAATCAATGGAGCTGGTTGCATTGTCTTGAATTTCTTCAATATCACTCAACCATTTATGTGTAGTTTCATTGGCAGGCAAAATAGTATTAAGACTATTTTGACTTTTATAGATCCAATGTGCGGCAATCCCTGATTCTGCAATGAGATCCATTTCTTCGGTACGAATCTGCACTTCAACCACGATACCTTTAGGCCCAAACAAAATCGTATGCAAAGATTGATAGCCATTTTTTTTAGGAATGGCAATATAATCTTTAAAGCGACCTGGCACTGGCTTATATAAATTATGTACCAGACCCAGCACGCGATAACACATATCCACACTATCAACGATGATTCGTATAGCGTAAATGTCGTGTACTTCTGAGAATGAAATTTGCTTAGCCTGCATTTTCTTGTAAATGCTATAGAGATTTTTTTCGCGTCCAAAAATACGACTCTCGATATCAGCGCTCTCTAACTGTGCACAAATAGAGGTTTCTACATTTCTCATGACCTCTTTTTGATTACGCCTATTTTTTCCCACCACTTTTTCTAGCACAGAGTAACGATAAGGATGCATGGCTTTAAAACATAGCACTTCCATTTCCAGACGCATTTTGTGCATGCCTAAACGTTGCGCGATTGGCACATAAATATCCATACTTTCCTGAGCTATGCGTCGTTGCTTGTCTTGTCGCATCACGCCTATGGTGCGCAAGTTATGCAGTCGATCCGCCAACTTGATCAAGATAATGCGTATATCGCGCACCATCGCCAACATCATTTTGCGGAAATTTTCAGCCTGCGCTTCTTTTTTAGATGAAAATGTTAAATCAGTGAGTTTACTGACGCCGTCAACTAGTTCTGCCACCTCGGGACCGAACTGCTCATGGATTTGCTCTTTTGCGGTAGGGGTGTCTTCGATCACATCATGCAAGATAGCCGCCATGATGCTCTGATCATCAAGATGCATATCTGCCATGATTCTGGCGACTGCTAGCGGATGATAAATATACGGTTCGCCAGTGAGGCGTTCTTGTCCATCATGTGCTTCAGCACTGAATAAGTAGGCATGATAGATAGCTTTTACCTCAGATGGTTTGAGGTAGTTATCTAATAATTCACACAATTCACTGACAAGGAAACGGGTAGATTTACCCGCATTTAAGACTACATCTTGATTAATATTATTCGCCTTCGCCATATTTAGGCGACTCGCAAACGAGTACGACTACTCGTTAACTCCAGCTTCATCATTAGTGCTAGATGCTTCAACAGGGGGAGTTGCAGGCTCACTCTCAACTTGATTCAATTCACGACCGATCTCAGCACGTAAAGCAGCCGCGACTGCATCCACTTCTTCGATCTCCTCGGAGAGTAATTCTTCCGACTCTTTTTGCATGATATCTTCTTTGAGATAATCTTCTGTAACCAAAGATTCTGCAATTTCACGCAAGGCTACAACCGTTGGCTTGTCATTCTCCCACTCAACCAAAGGGTCTGTGCCCGTGGCAATATGGCGTGCACGCTTGCTTGCGACCATGATGAGTCTAAAGCGGTTATCAATTTTTTCTAAACAATCTTCTACAGTTACGCGTGCCACAATCAATCTCCAAACATGTTACAAATTATAATAGACTATAAGTGTAGTCCATTTTCATGGTATCGACCACACCCAATAAGCGTTACAACGCCGTTAGTATTGACTCAGTCAATGTTATTTCAGGACTTGCGCTAGTTGTTGTTGATCAGGCGCAACATATTCTTGCGGATGAGTGAACAATCTCAACATACGTGTTAGGGCTAAATCTAGGTCATCATTAATTAACAAATACTCATATTCATCATAATGACTCATCTCTTCACGGGCTTGATTCATTCTATGCGCTATCACTTCAGCACTGTCCTGGCCTCGCTCTTGCAATCTTTTTTCCAGACTCTCGATACTCGGAGGTAAGATAAATATTGATTTAGCCTCTGGATAGATTGCTCGAACTTGTCGCGCACCTTGCCAATCAATTTCCAACACCACTTGTTGTCGTACCTCTAGCAATGCGTCGATAGCCGCTTTAGAAGTCCCATAGTAATGTTGAAAAACCCTGGCGTGCTCAACAAACGCCTGATTTTCAACCATTTCTTGGAAAATCGCTTCTGTCACAAAATGATAATGTATGCCATCTTTCTCGCCTTCACGAGGAGCGCGCGTGGTATGTGAAACCGCTACACTGATAATGTCGAGCTGCTCCTTCACCTGTGATAATAAAGAGGTTTTTCCAGCACCTGAGGGTGCCGATACTATATAAAGATTCGCTTCTGACATAATTTTTTTTATTAAACTTACAAGACTGAATTGACCGTATCGGTTTTAACGCGTAATGGGTAATAACACAATTTCTACACGTCGATTCAAAGATCGCCCTATTGCTGTGTTGTTGTCGGCAATCGGATAATCTTCACCATATCCATAGGCACCGAGTCGCTCTGCTACTATACCTTGACTGATTATATATTCAGACACACTATGCGCACGTTGTTCTGATAACGCTTGATTATAGTCCGCTCGACCAGTGCTATCGGAGTGACCCACTACTTCTATGAGTGTCTTATCATATTCTTTGACCACCAAACTGACGCCATTCAGCACTCGAAAGAAGTTGGCACTGATATCCGCACTGCCAATATCAAACGTAATGTTTCCCGGCATATTTAAAATAATTTGGTCACCATGGCGCGTCACACTGACGCCGGAAGATGCCAATTGTTGACGCAGTGCCGCTTCCTGTCGATCCATATAATAACCGACTGCACCACCACTTAATGCGCCCAAGCCTGCTCCTATGAGCGCATTTCTGCGTCGTTCACGCCCACCATCACCCGTCAGCACACCAATAACCGCACCAGCGGCTGCACCAATGGCAGCACCCTGGGTAGTTTTGTTAATTTTTGACTCACCGCTATAAGGGTCTAATGTTTTACAACCTGATAAACTCAAACTCATCATCATCAGGCAAATACTAAGCATGGAATTTCTTGGTATTGCTATGAAGTCTTGCTTATTCATGTTTGTTTCCTTTATCAACCCATCTCATCTATATGTTGTGTGCTTGTGAGTTAGTCAATATAATAATATCTTAAGTTTTACTATACTAATTAAAATTATCCGGGAGACCAAACATGAACTATGACGCTTCTGCACTACTCGTAGGTGTTGTAATCGTGGTTATCGCGCTGGTTATGGCATTTGTATTTGTCTAAATAATCAGTCCATTGAGTAGCTCACAACTACCAATGACTTACTACTAGAGAGTTTAGCTACAACATCAAAAAAGCACTGCCTAGCAGTGCTTTTTTATTGTCTGTCGCTTTTTCTTACTACCGGGCTTATGAAGTGTCGTTAGGGTAGCACTCGGATGATGAGCACTACACTCACCTATTTAAAATCATTAATGGCCTGTTGAAAGCTGGCATGGCGTATATCTTTACCTTCCACTGTGAATATCACATATTCACAAATGTTTTTAGCATGATCACCCACTCGCTCTAGCGCTCTGGAAATCCACATGATACGTACACACAGCTCCACAGAGGCACGACTCTCGTTCATGGAATTAATCATATTTAACATGATTAATTCATATTGCTGGTTGATGTTTTTATCAGATGCAGCAGTCTCATAAGCACTGGCGACATCCATACGTGCAAAAGCATCCAAAGATGATCTCAAGATCACTTTTACCATATCACCTAAATGTTTGAGATCAGCAAAATAACTTTGACTTCGATCTTCAGTCGCTAGATCAATGGCATTCTTTCCAATCTTTTCAGCTTCGTCACCAATACGCTCAAGATCCGAAATAGTTTTAAAAATTGACATGACTAAGCGCAGATCGTTAGCTGTGGGCTGTCTGAGTGCGATAATCTGGGTACATTCTTCATCAATAGCAATTTCCATTGCGTTAATTTGATAATCATTCATGGCCACTTGTTCAGCCAACTGACTATCGCAATTAACTAGTGCGATTAAACTGTTCTCAAGTTGCTTTTCAACCAATCCGCCCATACTCATCACCTTGCTACGTATAGACTCTAAGTCATCATCGAACTGACGCAGTATGTGTTGTCCAGTTTTATTGTTTGCCATAGCTAATCCTTATCTACCATCTCTGTTTTAGATTAACACTAAACGTTGCGTATAAATACTAACCATAACGCCCAGTGATGTAGTCCTCAGTTTGCTTTTCTTGAGGATGAGTGAATATTTTATCAGTAGCACCAAATTCAATTAACTCACCCAGATATAAAAATGCTGTGTAATCTGACACTCGTGCGGCCTGTTGCATATTGTGAGTCACAATGACAACCGTATATTGTGATTTAAGATCAAAAATCAGCTCTTCAATTTTCAGTGTAGAAATTGGATCAAGAGCAGAAGCAGGCTCATCTAATAATAGTACTTCTGGCTGAATCGCAATGGCACGTGCGATCACTAGTCTTTGTTGTTGACCACCTGATAGAGCGAAGGCGTTGTCTTGTAAGCGGCCACCCACTTCTTCCCATAACGCTGCGCTCTTAAGAGAAGCTTCTACTCGATCATGCAGCTCGCTCTTGTTATTAAGCCCTTGCAATCTTAATCCATAGGCAACATTTTCAAAGATTGATTTAGGAAACGGATTAGGCTTTTGAAATACCATGCCGACTTGACGACGCAAATCAGTCACATTGACTTTCTTATGATTGATATCCTCTCCATTCAGTAACATTTCACCATTCAAGCGAACATTATCAATCAGATCATTCATACGATTCATACAACGTAATAATGTTGATTTACCACAACCACTAGGACCAATAAAAGCGGTGACTCGCTTGGTGGGGATCTGCAAACTGATATCGAATAAGGCTTGTTTATCTCCGTAAAAAAGCGAGAAATCCTTACATTCAAGACAAACTTTTTCATCCCCAAGGGTATTAGAAACGCTCATTCGATCCTCATTTAATCTAGTAATTGACAATGCCATTGATGATTTGAATATGGTTCATATAAGTTCTTCATGAATTATTGCTCCATGGTCTTATATTTTTCACGCAAATGATTTCGAATATAGATCGCACTAATATTCAAAACAATGATTACGCCGACTAAAATTAATGCTGTGGCATAAACTAAAGGTTGCGCCGCTTCCACGTTCGGGCTTTGGAAACCTACATCGTAAATATGGAATCCCAAATGCATAAACTTTCGTTCTAAGTGGATGAAAGGTGCATTCATATCCACCGGTAAAGACGGCGCTAATTTCACCGCCCCCACCAACATTAAAGGTGCAACTTCACCTGCCGCTCGTGCTACTGCTAAAATCAATCCTGTCATCATAGCAGGGCTGGCCATGGGAATAACTGTGCGCCATAAAGTCTCAGCCTTGGTGGCCCCTAATGCCATCGACCCCTCTCTGATTGAGCGTGGAATTCTCGCCAAGCCTTCTTCAGTAGCAACAATCACTACTGGAACTGTCAGTAAGGCGAGAGTCAGTGATGCCCACAGCAAGCCACCAGACCCATAAGTAGGAGCCGGCAGGGCTTCTGGGTAAAACAATTGATCTATATGCCCGCCTAGGAAATACACGAAGAAACCTAGACCAAATACGCCGTAAACAATGGATGGAACCCCAGCCAAATTATTCACAGAAATTCGCACTAAGCGTGTGACAAAACCTTGTTTGGCATATTCTCGTAAATAGATTGCAGCAATCACCCCGAAAGGTGTAACCATAATAGCCATCAGTAATACCATCATAACGGTACCAAAGATGGCTGGGAAAATACCACCTTCTGTATTAGCTTCACGCGGATCTTCAGATACAAAATCTTTTATATTAACGATATAAGTCATCAGCTTCTGCATGATGTTCATGCTATTGGGGCGTGTGGCTTTAATAATCTCTGATAGATTTATTTCCACATCTTTTCCCGTCATGACCGTCATCACCACACTATCGCGTTGGATTTCATCATAGATGGCATCCAATTCTGATTTGAGCTCAGCATATTCTTGGTCAAGTTGACTTTTATTTTCTAAAATATCAGCTTTAATCTGTGCATCAAGACGATTTTCCAGTTCCGCCTTACGCTCGCGCAAACGCAAATTCTCCATTTGATAATTGATCGTACCTATTTCATTTTTTTCAATCTTATGTATACGCTCACGAAGTTCCTGCACGCGAGATAGACGCTGCTGCAACTCTACCCATAAGTCTTGTGATGGATCGATAGCTTGATCGTACTCTTGAATGGAATTTAAATAACCATAGAAATTGCCCCATTCAGCGCGTTCAAACATAATGGCATCAGCTGGCTTGCTGTGCTTGATCTCATTAGGGCCAATGATGAGTTTGAAATCAAAGCCGTACACATCACGATTACCCGTTTTTAATAGTGTGCGCTTTACAAATTCATCATCGGTGGAGATTTTAATCCCAGCGTCCGCCAACTGTTGAGCAGACACCGTATTTGTTCTCACACGTTCCCCCATTAGCACCACAGATGAATCCTGATCTTGGTATTCAATTTCCCATATGGTCTTGGGCCAGAAATGACCCAATCCACGCACAGCAATCAGTAGCAATAGACCTATCACCATAATGATACTGATCGAGACAGCGGCTGCATTCAGCCATACCCATGGGGTGCCACTTTCAAAAAAGCTTTGTTGTGTATTGTTCTCACTCATGATTTTTATAGGCTACTGTATTTTTTCCGCAATCTTTGACGCACGATTTCTGCCACGGTATTGAAGAAGAATGTGAAAATAAACAGAACGAATGCTGCCAAGAATAAAATTCTATAGTGCGTGCTATCAACCTCAGACTCTGGTAGCTCTACAGCCACGTTGGCCGATAAAGTCCTCATGCCTTGGAACACGCTGAAATCCATTACCGGTGTATTACCTGTGGCCATGAGTACGATCATGGTCTCTCCGACCGCACGCCCAAAACCGATCATCACTGCTGAAAAAATGCCTGGGCTAGCTGATAACAACACCACCCTTACCAAAGTTTGCCACGGTGTGGCTCCTAGAGCTAATGACCCTGAAGTTAAATGTTTGGGCACACTAAAGATGGCATCTTCAGCAATCGAGAATATCGTTGGGATCACGGCAAACCCCATGGCGATCCCGATAATTAATGCATTGCGTTGATCAAAGCCTATACCCAGTGTTTCACTCATCCAAATGCGAACATTACCTTCAAACAACCACATCTCAATCATGGGCGACACTTTTACGCATAACAATGTAATGAGAATAATAGGTAACATTAAATAAGCTGCTTGCCAGCCCTCGGGGATATAAAGCTTATATTTAGAGGGTAAGCGCCACCACAATAGAGACAACAGCACGATGCCGATAGGCATCAAGATCAACACGCTGAATATTCCTGGCAAATGCATTTCTACAAATGGCGCCAACCATAGTCCCGCCAAGAAACCTAAAATTACCGTAGGTAAGGCCTCCATAATTTCAATTGTGGGCTTCACCACTGAGCGCATAGATGGCGCCATGAAATAGGCAGTGAAGATAGCACCAAAAATGGCTAACGGCATAGCGAACAACATCGCATAGAAAGCCGCCTTCAGAGTACCGAATGTGAGTGGCATCAAACTAAACTTAGATTCAAAGTCACTACTGGCAGAAGATGACTGCCAGATATAATCTGGCTTCACATAGTCTTCGTACCAAATTCTCCCCCATAGTGCTGACATTGAGGATTCAGGATGTTGGTTATCAACCTCCCAAAGTTGTAGCATGTTATTTTCACCTTCAGAGATAAGCACATCTGCTCGTGGTGCTACGGCCAAACGCGCAATCTTTCCAGTGCCTGCGGGTATGGTTAACAAATCACGCTCACTGGTGGTATAGAGTAATTTAATTTTGCCCTTTTCACTGCCTGCAATCACACCTTTTCTGAGTAACTCCGTAGCAATGCTAGTGACAGGTACGTCATCAATCTTGAAGCTGCGTATTTTTTGTAATCTAAACGCTAATTCACCCTCACTCCTAACTTGAAACCATTGCGATAGTTGACCTGAACTGTCGCCGATGAGTAACGAAACACCACCGGTAAGATACTTCATCACCGTGGGTGTAACAGGCGCCTCAGTGACCATGATTTTTTCTAATAATTGAGGGGCATATCTATCCCGAACATCGTAGACTGAGAGTTCACCACTGCCTGTGAGTGTATAAGCCCATTCTTGCTCTGGATCTAATAATACGCTGAGGATATTGGACGACTGTCCTAATATCGCAACGGAATCATCTTCAAGTGTTGCACTTTCAGATATAAATGAAGTTTCTTTATCAAAAGACTTATATATCACTTTATCGTTATCAGTAATCGCTATAACGGAGAGTGATTCGTCATTATCACCCACTGCAAAATGTTTGATGGATTGGGGCGATAGTGCATACAATTGCTCGCCATATGGAAAGCTGATCGATGGATGAATAATTCTTTCGCTCTCAGTAAATTCCAGTCGATATTGATGGTCAAAAATCAAAATCTCACCCGACATTAAGACTACTGCTAACTTACGTTGCAACTCATTGACGACTTGAAATGCACGAATAGGATTATCTTCTTGAATCGGTAAAGAAAATTGTTTGAGCACTTTTCCATCAGTAATATCAAAAAAATAAACTTGTCCACTTTGTGTCAATCGCAGACCGATCTCTGCCTGCTCCTCTACGGCTAGATAAAGGGTTTGTTGGGCGTCTCCGGGGGCTTGATAACGACTGCTGAATTCGACTTCAGGTTTTTCAAATAAGGGATAGACCACGCTCAACAGAAAGATAAATATCAATGCGATAGCGATGATGACACTGATTCCACCCACCTGAACTACCCGACGCGCTAGCAAATCTAAAAAGCTGCGAATTTTCCAAGTGTTATCGACTTTACTCATGGTACAAATTCATCTTAACTATGATCGTTGTAGTTAGGCTGCTGAGCTGGATATTTAACCTCAAGCGAGCATATAAACTCATGAAAACATGGTTGGTTTCGTTGGCGCTTATAATACAGTGTTTATACCCAGACGTTAGAATTTTTCGAACATATTTCAAAAAAAAGCCCTGCAATGTAATTGCAGGGCCCGAGTACACTCAACACTTATTTTTCAGGCTTATAGGCCCAAATTCTTAAGTGTTTTCTCAGCGACACTTGATGGAAGTGGGATGTAACCATCCTTAACTACAACCATTTGGCCTTGAGTTGATAGCACCAACTTGATGAACTCGCCTTCTAGTGGTGAAAGTGGCTTGTTTGGGTGCTTATTCACGTAAACATATAGGAATCGCGCTAATGGATATTTACCAGCAACTGCAGTATCTGCGTTAGCTTCAACATAGTCTGTTGAGCCTTTCTTAGCGATAGGTAACGCTCGAACACCGGTGGTTTTGTAACCGATGCCTGAGTAACCAATGCCATTCAAAGATTTTGTGATTGATTGCACGACAGAAGCTGAACCTGGCTGCTCATTTACAGAAGACTTGTAGTCACCCTTACATAAGGCTTTTTTCTTGAAATAACCATATGTACCAGATACCGAGTTACGTCCGAACAACTGCACGTCCTTACGTGCCCACTCACCTGTTAAACCCAGATCACCCCAAGTATCCACGGTATCAGCATAGCCACACTTACGTGTGCTTGAGAATATAGCGTCAACTTGGTCAATAGATAAACCTTGAATAGGGTTGTCTTTATGAGCAAATACTGCGAGCGCATCAATAGCTACGGGCAGTGCGGTTGGTTTGTAACCATAACGCTTCTCAAAAGAGGCCAACTCTTTATCTTTCATCATGCGACTCATAGGCCCTAAATTTGACGTGCCTTCCGTCAATGCGGGTGGTGCTGTAGATGAACCTGCAGCTTGAATCTGAATGTTTACGTTCGGATAAAAGCGCTTGTACTCCTCTGCCCATAAAGTCATCAGATTAGCTAATGTGTCAGAGCCAATACTGGATAGATTTCCTGATACACCACTAGAAACCTCATAATCACCAAGTGCGGGGTCAACCTTAGCTTCTGCAAAAATGGCTGATGATGTTGCCAGCATGATTGTGCCTATAAACAAGCTTTTGTAATTCATAATCTGTTTAAATCTCCTATTTCAAGGGTCGCTTAATTTACTCATTCGTTAATTGACAAAGGACATATATCCTCAATACGGGAATAATAATAGATGTATTTTGTTACAGAGTGATGACAACGATGACGTCATCCGTTTTGGGCAGTATCACCAGCAATAAACATACTTGAAGGAAATGACAGCTCCACAGTAGTACCCACACTTAACTCACTTTGTATATAGATTTGCCCACCGTGTCGATCCATTACGTGTTTAACAATAGATAGCCCCAGCCCAGTACCACCCAGATCGCGTGAACGACCCGCATCGACTCGATAAAATCTCTCTGTAAGACGCGTTAAATGTTGCTCATCTATGCCTTCACCTTGATCGCGCACATATAGACTAGCGCCATTATTTTTATGCACTTGCCAATCAAAGGTGACGGTAGTGTTCGGTGATGAGTATTTAATGGCATTTTCAATAGTATTTTGTATTGCACTGCAAAGTTCTGCAGAATCACCTACACACAAGCATGGTCTAGGCAGATTATTCTTGAATTGCTGCTGATGAAACATGCTTGAGCCGGCCACTAATTGCACACATTCATCGACTAATACACTCAAATCAATAGTTTCTGGTTTGCTCTGATTGAGCGGTAAGCTCTCTAATCTTGATAACGATAGCAGGTCCTCAACCAATCGCTTCATCCTCAGAGCTTGTTGTAATGCAGCATTGATGCCGCCCGTTGTAGCAGCATTTGATTCCTCATACATACTCAAGGCTTCCAAATAACCAACCACAGCCGTCAGGGGTGTGCGCAATTCATGTGATGCATTAGCAATAAAGTCCTCGCGAACTTGTTGCAGCCTCAATACCTCTAGATGATCTTGCACATAGAATAAGTTATGACCTCTACCATAGGGAATGACCCTCATGACCAGATCATTTTGTTCACTGCGTGAAGATTGAAATTCTAGTGGGCGGGTGAAATCGGCATTGTTCAAATAACGAATAATTTTAGGATCACGTACAATATTACTAACTTTGCGACCTCTGTCTCTTTCTAAATCAATGCCTAATACTGAGGTGCTGACGTCATTGGCCCACTCGAGATTATATTCATCGTCCACGATTAACATGGCGTCTGGCATTGCTGCTGTCGCCGCCTCAAAACGATTAATCAGTTCCTCGGCTTGTTTTTGCCGTGCGAAGTTGTCTTTTTTTATGGCGCAGATATGGGCAACAATATTTTGACAAAGACCAAACAGTCTCGGTGGATTTTTTATGGATGCGCCTGATTTTATCCACACATAACACTGCAAAACTTGTGACAACCACCACAGCATAACAGGAACTAATATGATGATGCTGACCCAACCCCATAAACCGGTCATGAATCCTAGTAATAACACAACAAAAAATGCGCTAATGAGTACCTTCAGTTCAGATTTTAATAACGTGAAATTCATGTCCTATCTTTGATAAAGCGGTAACCATAACCCCTGACTGTTTTTACCATGCCATCACAACCATGAGGTTTTAATAATTTCCTCAATCGAAGTATGTGCACGTCTACCGTGCGCTCTTCTACAAACTTACTGCGTCCCCATACAAAATCCAACAACTGTGCTCGACTATACACCTTGTCCACATGTGTCATGAAAAATTCTAGCAAGCGAAATTCAGTAGGGCCTATCTCTACATGCTGTTCATTCACAATAGCATGATGAGCATCTAGATCTAGCGTGAGCGCTCCATAGACAAGCTTATTATCCTGCGCATCGAGCTCCACACGACGCAAAATAGCGCGTATGCGTGCAGATAATTCTTTAACTGAAAATGGTTTGGTAATGTAATCGTCGGCCCCGGAATCTAAACCTTCCACTTTGTTTCGTTCCTCGGTCTTGGCGGTCAACATAATGACAGGAATATCTCGAGTAACTTCATCACGTTTAATTCTGCGTACCAACTCCACACCGCTGACATCAGGCAGCATCCAATCCATCAAAATAAGATGTGGCTTGGCATCGGCGATTTTTTCTGTTGCCTCACGGCCATCTATCGCCTCAATCAATTCATAACGTACGTTACTAATTGCAAAAACCACCATATCTCGGATGGCTTTCTCATCTTCAACAATCAAAATGCGATGCTTTTTCATGCAATTTATCTTCTTCTTGATGATGAGCTGATTGTAAATGTTTTCAGACTCATATGAATAGGAGTTTTGGACTTAATTCTATATATAAACCCCCATAACCTATGATGTGACAGTTTGGATACTTTCTCAATTTCATTTATACATGATATATAAAAAAAGGGCAGTCAAGACTGCCCTTTTCAACACAACTATGTTCTAACTTTAGAACTTGAAGATCAAGTCTGTCTGTAAGATTTTTTCTTTGTCGTTATCATCAGCAAATCCACTGATATCCATTTCTGAATCATAGTAATCAACTGCGAACACAACATTTTTGTGTAAACCGTACTTGAGGACAAACTCGTTGCCTTTGACCCCTGTAAGTCCACCAAAACGATCAGAATCAGGGAAGATATCTAACCAAGCATCTCGCTCAAGATCCGCATAGATGTACTTGAATTGCCATTGGTGACGGTTACTGACTTTCTTATCACCAAATTTGAATCCAACTGCGTAGCCTGTGTCTTCATCATTGTCTGAATTCTTAATGTAGTCACCAAACACAGAGAACATCTTGCCGCCCATCACTGCAGTAGTTCCAAACTCACCGGATAAACCAAATGAATCAAAATCACCCGCATAGTTGCCAGCCACTTGTGTATTAGTGCCTTCAGCGTTGTCTAGCAGACCGTTGTCTTCAACGTCCTTGAAACGATAAATTGTACCGGCTACGTTACCGAACATATTACCTGACTTGAACTTGTGACCTAACTGAGCATAACTCATCATAGGATCATCTTTTGACGAACCACTCTCATCTAAGATCCAAACACCACCGCTTAGGTAAGTTTCACCTGCAGAGCTTTTGTTTTTGAACTTAACTGACATGCCTTCTGGATTGATATCGCCATCCCACAATAGATCTGTAGGTGCCCATAAGTAGTCCTTACGCTTGAATTTACCTGCAACAATCGTCGCGTAATCGACTGGAGTGTATTGTACGAATGCATAATCTAGGCGTGTGTCTTTAGTTGAGAAGTTATCATCTAGCGTCTCGTTAGTAGATCTAGAGTCATCACCACCACTGGCGAAACCTGCACCCACTTTGAACTGATCATTCACCTGGCCTGTTGCACCTAGGCGGAATCTATAACGATAACGAACACGAGATTCAGGATCCGATGCGTCATCATCACTGACATCAGAGTACTGGCGACGCAAACGTAAGTCACCTTTAAGCTTAATTTTCTCAGCCCATTTCATTTTTTCTGTAGCCGCGGCGATTTTAGCCACCATATTTTCATCAGATTCTGCTTGATGCGCTGAACTTTTTTCTGCGTCTGCATGTACAGAATTAGCCAGAACACTGTAAGCATCTTCACTGATAGTTCCGTTATCACGTAATACTTTAAGTAGATCTTTCATTGCATCGTTACTGGCAAATGCAGGCGTCATTAACGACGCTAGCAGAGCAATAACTATAACTAGTTGAGCTTTGAGTTTCATAATCGTCCCCGGATTATTTTAAAATGTTGAAAATAGATAGCGATATAAGTTCTATTCCGCTGATTCAGGAGGATGATAGTGGGTGTTTATTACAGATTGATTACACTGCTAAGAAAATATCTTTCGATAAAGCGAAAGAGACTTATTTGACTGACATTATTAAAATTATGCTTGCGACCAGTGAAGAATCACTTAATGTTCAATTAATGAATGTATGAGCTCAAACGGTGATCACTAATAGGCTGGTCAATGCTAGCACGCTGCCCAATAAGGCACCTGCGAAGACATCGGTGGGGTAATGCAAGCCTAGAACCACACGTGATAACGCAACCAAGCCTGTGAATATCCAAGCTAACAATGCCACTTGTGGTAGATAATAGCTGAGCATGATACTGAATAAGAACGCATGCATGGTGTGACCTGATGGAAAACTATAACGGTCCAGTGCTGGAGCAGCTTGTTGAATAATTTCACAATTAATGAATGGTCGTTCTCTGACTAATCTGTTCTTAAGGAACTTGTAGACTAACAAGGCACAGGTAGCAGTCACTATAATATGAGCGAGCTGATAAAATCCTTCTTCAGAATGCAAGTAGGGTAGTAGTGCAATCAGCGTGTACCAGAAAACTCCATCACCCATTCGGCTTACGATACGAAAGAAAAACCGAATGACTGCACGTTGACTGGTTGCATTCAGTAATATGCATAAGCGTCGCTCTATAATGTCAATACGACTGAATAATTCATGTGGTTTGGCTTGCATCACCTTGAACCTCATATTGATGAATTCATAGATAATGATAATGATGCTATGTTACAGTTAAGTGAATTTATTTTTAATTAACAATTATTAATGTATGACATAACCATTTAAAATGGTTCATTATAAATTCATTGATTTGTCATATTTGTTTGTCATTATTTATTAGCTTTATTTCACAAAACATAAGCGTTGACTAGGCAGTGGGGCAAGTAATGAGATTAATGATCGTGACAGATGCATGGAAACCACAAGTGAATGGAGTGGTCACCACATTAGCTAAAACCCGCGACACCATGATTGCTATGAGCCATGATGTAATGGTCATCGAGCCCAGCAAATTCAAGACAGTTCCCTGCCCGACCTATCCAGAAATTCGTTTAGCCATTAATCCCAATCACAATATGCGCTGTAGTATTGAGAGTTATCAACCTACACATATTCATATTGCGACTGAGGGCCCACTCGGCTTAGCCGCTCGTCATATTTGCCTGCAAAATGATTGGGCGTTTACCACGTCTTATCACACACAATTCCCAGAATATATACGTGAGCGCATACCATTGCCGCTCAAAATTTCTTACGCTTACTATCGCTGGTTTCATAGCAAAGCTAGCCACACTTTGGTCGGCACTCCACATCTCAAAAAATTATTGGAGCAACGAGGCTTTAAGAATATTGCATTATGGTCACGCGGCGTCGACACCACTACATTCAAACCTAAAGATAAAAACTTTCTCGATTACCCAAGACCTATTTGGGTGTATGTTGGGCGCGTCTCAGTGGAGAAAAATATTGAGGAATTTTTACGTCTTGACTTACCTGGCACCAAAGTCGTAATAGGACATGGCCCTGCTTTGGAAAAGCTGAGCCAGCAACATACAGAGGTGAAATTCGAAGGCTATCGATTTGGTGACGAGCTCGCTAGTTACATCAGTGCAGGAGATGTGTTTGTATTTCCCAGCGTCACCGATACTTTTGGAATAGTGATGTTAGAAGCAATGGCCTGTGGATTACCAGTGGCAGCATTCCCAGTCACGGGCCCTATGGATGTGGTGCATGATGGTATCACGGGCAGTTTGAACGAGGACTTAAAAACCGCTGCGCTAAACGCTCTTAAATTAAACCCTCAAGATTGTTTAGACCAAGGTCAAGAATACACATGGACTAAAGCTACCGATCAGTTTGTGAAACACTTGACCCCTATCTGTAGTTAATCTGATCAACGATACATCATGCATATATTAATGATATCTGACGTCTACTTCCCACGGATTAATGGCGTATCAACATCAATTCGAACTTTCATTACTGAATTAAATAAACAAGGACATCGTGTCACTTTGATTGCTCCAAACTACCATGAAAGAGAAACTGTTTTTGAGCGCACACCGCTGGGTGATGTTATTCGCATTGCATCTCGTCATGTACCTTTCGACAAGGAAGATCGCTTCATGCAATTTTCTCAAATCACCCAAATAATCGAACAACTAAAATTGAAAGAAATTGACCTTATACATATTCAAACACCATTCATTGCACACTACGCAGGAGTCAATCTCTCTAAACATCTTCAAATACCCTGTGTCTCAACCTATCATACTTTGTTCGAAGAATATTTATATCACTATATTCCCATCCTTCCAAAAAGTTTTTGGCGTTTCTTTGCACGCCGCTTTTCCTCATATCAATGCAACCAAGTCAATGCAGTCATAGCACCCACATCATGCGTTACTCAACTATTGAAAAACTATGGCGTGCAGACAGATATCACAGTCATTCCTACAGGTGTTGATATCAAAAAATATGCGCGCACCGGGAAAACGACTTTTAGAAAAGACTTCAATATCCCAGAAAATAAAAAAATCTGTTTGAATGTGAGTAGAATCGCTTTTGAGAAAAATATTGGATTCTTACTCAACGTTATCCAATCAGTCAAAAAAAGCTGCCCAGAAATTCTTTTGATTATTGCTGGAGAAGGTCCAGCTAAAAAACATTATATACATCAAGTTGAAAAGATGGACTTACAAGATAATATTCTTTTCACAGGATATTTAGATCATGATACCGATCTAATAAATGGTTATCATTTTTCTGACGTTTTTCTCTTCAGCTCGAAAACAGAAACACAAGGCCTTGTTCTGTTGGAAGCCATGGCATGCGGTTTGCCTATAGTCTCCATAGCTGAAATGGGTACTTTAGATATACTTAAAGATAGTGAGGCTGCATTAATATCCCCTGAAGATGTGGAGTATTTTTCGCAGCTAGTACTCGATCTTTTAAATGACCCTAAACAACATGCCCACCTCAAATTGGCTGCCAAAAGTCATGCCTTGCAGTGGGACACTCAACAACTGACAAAAAAAATGAGTTTTTTTTATAATGAGTGCCTGAGTAAATATCATGTCAAATAATATTTACTCAAAAAAAACTGATCTTAATCAACCTGAATTTTTCTTTAATCGAGAAATCAGTCAACTTCAATTCAATTATAGAGTACTGGAGCAAGCAAAAAGCAAAACCTGCCCTCTACTGGAACGCCTAAAATTCTTATGTATTTCTTGTAGTAATCTCGATGAGTTTTTTGAAATACGGGTAGGTGGAATCAAACAAAATATTAAATATGATACTCAGCATACAACACCAGATCGCCTCACACCTGAGACTCATCTAAAAGAAATTCATCAACTAGCAAGTCAATTGGTACAGGATCAATATAATTATTTTAATAACACTATAGTTCCAGCACTTGCAGATCAAGAGATCCATTTATTACCACGTAATAGATGGGATGCTGATCAAAAGAAGTGGGTGTATCAATATTTTATTGAACAAGTTGAACCCATATTAAGTCCGATGGGGATAGATCTTGGGCATCCATTTCCAAGCGTTATAAACAAAAGTCTCAATTTTATTGTTGAAGTGGCTGGCACCGATGCATTTGGTCGTAGTGGTTATTTTGCGATTGTCCAAGCTCCACGTTCACTCTCCCGAATTATTGAAATACCAAGCAAAGATGATAAGTCCAGAAATTTTGTGTTCCTATCTTCCATAATACATGCGCATGTCAATAATTTATTTGAGGGACTAAATGTAAGAGGTTGCTATCAATTTCGCACTACTCGAAATAGCGATCTCTATGTAGAAGATGAAATTGATGATTTGCGTATAGCGCTAGAGGGCGAATTAGCTTCACGTCCCTATGGCGCGGCTGTTCGACTAGAGATCGCTGATAATACTCCAGAACATCTTGCTAATTATTTATTAACACAATTTAAATTAACACAACAAGATCTGTATCGTGTTTATGGCCCAGTGAATCTCAATCGTCTATTTGATATTTATGACTTACTGAATAGACCCGATCTGAAGTACCCTTCTTTTAAAGCTAAATTACCAACGCCGATTGACTCAGAGTCAGATCTATTTAAAGTCATTTCTAAACAAGATGTGCTCATGCATCACCCCTATCAATCATTCACCCCAGTGATTAACCTTCTACAGCAAGCAGCTCGTGATGAACATGTACTCGCTATCAAACAAACCCTTTATCGCACGGGTGCAAAATCTAAAATTGTCGATGCTTTAGTAGAAGCTGCCGAAGCAGGCAAAGAAGTTACGGTAGTGATTGAATTAATGGCTCGATTTGATGAAGCTGCTAATATAAAGCTCGCGAGGCGACTGCAAAAAGCGGGGGCTCATGTAGTTTATGGCATCCTGGGAACTAAAACTCACGCTAAAATGATCCTTATAGTGCGTCGTCAGCAAAACACATTAGTTCGCTATGCGCACTTGGGCACTGGTAATTATCATCAAAAAACCACCAAACTCTATACTGACTATGGCATGTTTACTGTCAATCCTAAGATCACTCAAGACATCCATGAAATATTCTTGCAATTAACCAGTTTTACAAAAATTCCTCGATTAAATGCAATGTTACAAGCACCTTTCACACTCTATAAAACAATTATTGAATATATAGATAAAGAAATTAAGCGCGCGGCCAAAGGTCGCAAAGCTACTATCATTGCACAAATGAATTCTTTAATTGAACCGCAACTTATTCAAACTCTTTATCGTGCTTCGCAAGCAGGTGTTGAGATCAAATTGATCGTACGCGGCCAATGCTGTCTACGCCCAGGGATACCCGGTGTCTCAGACAATATTGAGGTGCGCTCTATAGTGGGTCGATTTTTAGAACATTCACGCATATTTTATTTTTCCAATGGGGGGCGTTCAAAACTCTATTGTTCGAGTGCAGACTGGATGGACAGAAACTTTTTTAGGCGCATTGAAACCGCTTGGCCAATTTTAGATGCTAGTAATAAAAAGCGCATACTTGATGAACTCAAGCTATGTCTGAATGACAATCAGAATGCTTGGGTTTTACAAACCGATGGAAGTTATCTAAAAAGCAGTAAAAAATCACACAAGAAGCCCATCATGGCACAAAAGATATTGTTGGAGCGTTATGCCGTTATCAAGAAAACTTAATGCTGAAGTCGATTACTTTTACATAGTTATTTTCTTGTTCTAAATCCAGTTGACTAAGGGGTGACTGGTCTAGATATTTTTCAACAAAAATCAGCTGTATCGATTCTTTATTCACACATACCTTATGCACTGGGAAGTCGCTAGTATTTCGATCACGATTTAACAACACCGCAATCCTAAGAATTATCAACAATCGCTTTATGATTATGACGTTAGCTTCATCTAGATCATCAAAAAATACATTACGGATCTTACGGCGGTGACACCCAATTAAACAGGCCAGCATGGTCTGCTCATTTTTTGCAAACCCGGGCATATCCATGTATTGCAATAAATAAGCACCGTGCCGATGATAGCTAGCATGAGCAATATCTAGACCTATCTCATGTAATCTCGACGCCCAACGTAAATATTTCTTATGCTCGCTATCGTTAAGCTGCCAGTCGTGTTTGACCATATCAAACAAGCTATATGCATCATGCTCCACTCGATCAGCCTGATCTTGTTCTATGGAATAACGCCTCTCTAGTGCTGCCACTGTATTGACGCGAACATCTTGTTGATCTGAGTCTAAACGACCTATCAAATCAGACAATACGCCTTCTCGTAAGGCGCCATCTGAAAAATCCATCTGTTTTACTTCTAAACTCTCAAATATGGCAATCAAAATTGCCAATCCGCCTGGCAATACTGGCATACGTTCTTTTTTAATATTGGCATACTCTAAATGCTTAATATCGCCAATGTTAATTAATTCATCACGTATATCGATTAAATGGTGCAGACCCAATGGCTGGCTAGTATCACTATGTTGTTCCTTAATTATCATAATAGCTTTTATGGTGCCGGACGCCCCTAATGCTATATCCCAACCAATACGTTTAAACTTATTCGCAGTTGATCGCAGTTGTTGCTTTGCATCAAGTACCGCAGCTTCGAATGCTTCTGCGTTAATCTTGCCATCTTTGAAGTAACGTTCACTGTAAGACACACACCCCATGAAACAACTTTCCATATGTACTGGTTGGTTGCCTTCACCTACGATCACCTCGGTACTTCCACCACCGATATCTACCACTATCCTCTTTTCTTCTGGCCGTGAGATCGAGAACACCGTGCCTTTATAAATTAATCTTGCTTCCTCTATTCCAGAAATAATTTCAACTGGATAGCCCAAAGCTTGTTGAGCTTGCTTCAAGAATAATCGTGTTTTCTTTGCCGCGCGCAATGCATTGGTTGCAATGACCCGCACTGAGCCTGCGTTCATATCACGCAAGCGCTGACCAAAACGACCCAGACAGGCTATAGCCCGCTCAATGGCCTGTTGGTCTAGTTGACGAGATTTATTGAGTCCAGTACTTAAACGAACCATTTCTTTATGGCGATCAATAATCTTGATTTGACCTTCATGACTTTGCGCCACAACCATGTGAAAGCTATTCGAACCCATATCAATCACGGCGATGACTTTATTTTGTTGACGCTGTGTGATGTTTGTTTTCACAAAAGACCTTGATGTTTAAGACTTTGCATTGGGGCACAGATAAATTATTTTTTGCGCCAGCGTGTGTCTTCAGCACTATCCAATATTTCTATATTCATAGCCGCCAACTGATCACGGATCTTATCAGCGCTAGCAAAATCTTTGTCTGCCCTAGCTTGATTTCGTTGAGCTATCAATTGATCTATGTTGGCATGCTCAGCCTCTTCACCATCCATACCGAACCAATCGCTGGGTGACTGCTGTAATAAGCCAATTAAGTTGCCACATTCTAACAAGCCAGCTTTTAATTGTGCCTGCTGATGAGGATCTTGACTAATATTCGCTTGCTTGGCGAGGCTATGCAATTCGCTCATGGCCAGCGGGGTATTCAAATCATCACTCAAGGCCTGTTTGAAAGCTTGTGTCAGACTTGCTTCACATGTTACGGACTGAATGTTTTCTAATTGTTCTAATGCCCCATACAATCTGTCCAAACTACTCTTGGCAGAAGTTAACAAATCATCTGTCCAATCTAATGGGCTCCTATAATGTGAGCTCAGCAATGCGTAACGCACTGCCTCCCCGGGAGCGTCTGCAAGTAGATCATGCACCAACAATACGTTGCCAATCGACTTCGACATTTTCTCATGATTCACATTCACAAAACCGTTGTGTATCCAATAATGACAAAACTCCTCGCCTCCATGTGAGCAAGTGCTTTGTGCGATTTCGTTTTCATGATGAGGAAATATTAAATCTTGTCCACCTCCATGAATATCGATGGTTTTGCCAAGATGCTTTTCGATCATGGCAGAGCATTCTATGTGCCAACCGGGTCGACCGGCACCCCATGGACTGTCCCATGAAGGTTGTTCAGGTGTGGAAGGTTTCCATAAGATAAAGTCAGCGGGGTCTTGTTTATATGGCGCTACTTCCACGCGTGCACCAGCAATCATGTCGTCACGATTGCGCCCAGACAATTCTCCATATTTTGCGTATGCGGGCACATTAAATAACACATGATTTTCAGCCTCATAGGCATAACCCTGTTCTATTAAGCGCACAATCATTTGAATGATTTCATCAATGTGATCGGTGGCATGAGGTTCTATATCCGGCAAGCCTACGCCCAATGAAGCCATATCTTGACGATAGATATCTGCAAACTTTTGAGTGATGACTTCTATACCCACACCCTGTTGTAGTGCTGCAGCATTAATCTTGTCATCCACATCGGTAATGTTGCGGGCATATACCACTTGCTTATATTCATTTCTAAGCAGTCGCACTAATACATCAAACACCACCGCTGGACGCGCATTACCAATATGCGCATAACTGTAAACTGTCGGCCCACACACATACATGGTGATACGCTCGGGATCGATAGGGACAAATTCTTGCTTAGTTTTCTTGAGTGTGTTGTAAAGCTTAATGGTCATAATAATCTTGTTTAAATATGCCTATGGCTAATGAGAGTAGGCTAAAATAAGCGTGACACAGAAAAATCTGCCAAGCTGAGTAAGGCCATTTTGTAATCACTGTCTGGTAGACATTCTAAATGTTGCTTTGCCAGTTCAACCTCTTGTAATGCCACTTGCTGAGTATAATCAATTGCTTTAGTGGATTGAATCACCTCGACCACCTGCTCAAGTTGATCTCTATCGCCATGCTCAATCACCTGTTTTAGCATCTGAGCCTGCTCAGGGTCGGCATGTTTGAGTGCGAAAATAATCGGCAAAGTGGGTTTACCTTCCGCTAAATCATCACCTACATTTTTACCCATAGTGTCACTGTCTGCTCGATAATCCAGCACATCATCAATTAACTGAAAAGCCGTCCCAAGGTGCATGCCATAAGCGGCCATATGTTGTTCCAGCTCAACACTCTGCTCAGACAGTATTGCCCCTACTTGAGTGGCGGCTTCAAATAACTTGGCGGTCTTAAAACGAATCACTTCCATGTAACGTTCCTGTGTCGTGTCAGGATCATTACAATTCATCAACTGCAACACTTCGCCCTCTGCAATGGTATTGGAGGCCTTAGAAAGAATCTCCATCACCCGCAAATCACCAATATCAACCATCATCTGAAAAGCCCGAGAAAAGATAAAGTCACCGACTAGCACGCTGGCTTCGTTACCCCAGATAGAGTTAGCTGTTTCCTTTCCACGGCGCAGATCAGAAGCATCCACCACATCATCGTGCAATAGAGTAGCCGTATGGATAAATTCAATCACCGCCGCAGTGGAAGTGTGTGCTTGTCCTTGATAGCCACAGGCGCGCGCCGATAACACTGCCAATACTGGGCGTAGACGCTTACCACCGCTATTAATGATGTATTCCGCCATTTGTCGAATCAACACCACATCTGAATAAAGCTGATCACGGATGTGTTGATTGACAGCTTCCATATCGAGCTCTGAGAGACTTTGAATTTCTTTAAATTGCATGAATACTTATGTGTTAATGAATATTTAAGATTTTAGTGAGATTTTTAAGAATGTTCGCTCTATCAGCGCTATACTATGTCAAAAGCTGGCATAAAGTAACCAGCCCAAACGATTGACCTATAGGCCCCTGTCGGCTAGAATGCCGCTCTTTTTTTGCAAACACCCATAACAATTATGTATGCAGTTATCGCCACTGGCGGAAAACAATATCGAGTAGAGCAGGGAGATATCCTGCGAGTTGAAAAACTTGACGCCCAAGAAGGCGACACGGTCGACTTTGACAAAGTATTAATGCTTGGCGCCGGAGAAGACGTCAATATTGGTGCGCCTTACTTAGAAGGCAGCAAAGTTAGCGCAGAAGTATTAGGCCAAGGCCGCGCGAAGAAAATCGAAATCATCAAGTTTAAGCGTCGTAAGCACCATCGCAAGCAGATGGGGCACAGACAGTCTTATACTGAGCTACTGATTAAAGAAATCACCAAGTAATACTCAGCGAGTATTATCTAAAGACAGGCAATTAGACGGAATTAGATATGGCACATAAAAAAGCAGGCGGTAGTACTAGAAACGGTCGCGATTCGGAATCCAAACGATTAGGCGTGAAGATGTTTGGCGGACAACAAGTCGTTGCTGGTAACATCCTAGTACGTCAACGTGGAACACAATTCCACCCCGGCACTAACACAGGATTGGGTAAAGATTACACCATTTTTGCTAAGACCGATGGTGTTGTAAAGTTTGAGACCAAAGGGCCTAAGAATCGTAAGTATATTAGCGTTGTTAACGCCTAAAGGTACTTATCAGATATTCTAAAAGCCCCGCAAGTCCGGGGCTTTTTTTTGTCCAGAGAAAATACTTATGAAATTTGTTGATGAAGCAACGATTACAGTTTTTGGAGGCAATGGCGGCAACGGTGCGCTGTGCTTTCGACGCGAGCGCTTCATTCCTATGGGCGGGCCCGATGGTGGTGATGGCGGCGATGGCGGCAGTGTTTTTCTGCGTTGCAGGAAAGGCATTAACACCTTGGCAGATTTCCGCTACACGCGTAGTTTTAAAGCAGAACGTGGGGGTGATGGCGGCAAGCGCAACAAAACCGGCAGATCGGGCGAAGATTTAATCATCGACATCCCTATGGGAACAGAAATATATGATAATCACACCGATGAATGTATCGGTGATATGACCAAAGATGGGCAAATATTACGGGTCGCACAGGGCGGCTTCCATGGCTTAGGCAATCAACGCTTCAAGAGCTCGACCAATCGCGCACCACGTAAGACCACATCAGGCAGTGAGGGTGACATTCGCGAATTAAGATTAGAGCTCAAACTGCTGGCAGATGTGGGTCTATTGGGATTACCTAGTGTGGGTAAATCCTCACTGATCAGTACCGTATCTGATGCTCGCCCTAAAATTGCCGATTATCCTTTCACAACGCTACATCCCAATCTTGGTGTCATCCGGATGGGACCCATGCGTAGCTTTGTGATGGCCGATCTACCTGGACTGATTGAAGGTGCGGCTGAGGGTCATGGTCTTGGCATACAATTTCTCAAGCACTTATCGCGCTGCCGACTGTTATTACACATGATTGATTTATCCGATCGTGGAGAACGTGAGACTCCCATTGCTCAATACACCACTATTGATCAAGAATTAAACAAATATGCAGATACACTGGCGAAAAGAGAACGCTGGCTAGTATTTAATAAAACTGATTTACTATCAGAAGAAACACTCAACGCGACTATTAAAGAGGTATGTGAAGAGATTAAATGGAATGGGCCAGTATTTACCATTTCAGCAGCGACCCATCAAGGTACCGATGAGCTCTGCTACGCGATCCTTGACCATATTGAATCTAGTGAACAAGAAGACGAAGAATAATCCAACTCAACGTTGGGTCATAAAAATTGGCAGCTCACTCATTACCGATGAGGGTAAAGGTCTTAACCTGTCTGCGATCGAATCGTGGATGCAAGATTTTGCTCAGCTGCATAAGCGTAATATTGAGCTAATTCTAGTTTCATCCGGTGCCGTTGCTGAGGGTATGGCACGCCTAGGCTGGACTCAACGTCCACAATCTTTGCATGAACTACAAGCCGCTGCTGCGATTGGGCAAATGGGTTTAGTGCAAGCCTATGAACGTCATTTGCAGGCGCACGACCTTCATAGTGCCCAAATACTGCTCACCCATGATGATTTACGTGATCGAAGTCGCTACATCAATGCGCGTTCCACACTCTGTACCTTACTCGATTTAGGTGTTATTCCTGTCGTCAATGAGAATGATACAGTAGCCACTGATGAAATCCGTTTCGGCGACAATGACAACTTGGCAGCACTAGTTGCCAACCTGATCAATGCAAATCGACTCATTATCCTCACCGATCAAGCTGGTGTTTACAACAAGAATCCACAACAGTTCAAAGATGCAGAATTGATCAAAG
>CBFHSW010000009.1:0-7461 GCA_965658595.1 Gammaproteobacteria bacterium
GCCAGTGCAAAAAGAGAAATAACAACAGCTATAGTTTTTTTAAACATAATGAATTCCTAAATTCATGATGGCTTGAAATGCTCAGCCAAGATAACAACTAATTTCTATATTACAAATTGTTTCAATATTTCCAAACTTATCCGCGTGGATGATGTTTTTGGTGTATTTCACGCAACCGTGCTTGAGCGATATGCGTATAAACCTGGGTCGTGGATAGATCACTATGCCCAAGCAGCAATTGCACAACTCTAAGATCTGCACCATTATTCAACAAGTGTGTAGCAAATGCGTGTCTTAATGTATGCGGACTCAAATGTTTACTAATACCAACCTTGGCTGCATTACGTTTGATAATGTACCAAAATGTTTGCCTCGTCATTCCCTGGCCACGATTCGATAAGAATAGTACATTACAGTCATTATCTGGTTTTAACAAACTTAACCTTGCGTAGGTGAGATATTTTTCAATATAGTCTCCAGCTTGATCACCGAATGGTACCAGTCGCTCTTTACTGCCTTTGCCAAACACCTTGAGCACGCCAGCACGCATATTAACCTGTGTCATACTCAGGTTGATCAGCTCAGAAACACGTAAACCACTGGCATAGATCAATTCTAACATCGCTCTATCACGCATCCCTTGCACTGTGTCTAAATCTGGAGCATTGAGTAATTTTTCAACTTCATCTTCCGTCAATACATCGGGCAGGCGACGGCCCAGCTTTGGAAATTCAATCTTCTCACAGGGATCATTGTTCATCTGTGAATGTCGACACTGATGTTTATAAAAACGACGCAAACTTGATAGTAAACGTGCGCCACTGCGCGATTGCATACCCTGCTCTACACGATATGAAAAATACATCAGCAGATCTTCATGGCGAACCTCTAGAATCGACAAATCTTGCTCTGCACCCCACTTCGCTAGGTTAAATAGATCATTTCGATAGGCCGTTAATGTGTTTTCACTTAGCCCAAACTCCATCCATACCTTATCTAAAAACAGTTCTATAGCTTGATGACTGCGTGTTAATTGTTGCTGATTTGCTACTTTAGTCATGTGAACGGCTCATATATTAACGAAACACATAATGCACATGGCAAATGTCTACAAACATCTAAGAGAAATTTAAACCATGAGCAGTAAACATATATACTCTACTTCTATCAGGTAACATACTGATGATAACAACATAAACGACACTTATTTAATCCATTATCCGTGTCAAACCCCAAATAACTCTAGACAGCTTATGACCAATTCTTTACTGCAAGCCCCTGTGGGACTTATCAAACGCTTTACCTGCATGTTTTATGATGGCGTATTACTCATCGCTGTATTGTTCTTTGCCTCTATATTAATTGCTGTGCCATTTGAAATCACGCAGGAACACCCTTTATATCCACTTTACGGACTTTACGTGTATGGCGTAGGCTTTATATTCTATGCTTGGTGCTGGATACATGGCGGCCAAACCTTGGGACTAAAGACCTGGCGTTTAAAAATTGTCATGAATGATGGTAGCCAAATCACATGGAAAGCCGCTTTTCTCAGATACCTAGGTTCAATCCTATGCTGGTTAAGTGCAGGTGTAGGCTTCTTGTGGTGTTATACCAACAAAGAGCGTCGCGCATGGAATGATTTATTATCCAACACCTACATCGTACGCTGCCCGAAAGTAGAGTAATTCAACAACATTAATATCTGGGTTGCCGTTCGATGAGCTAATTTCGACACTATGATAGTGTGATACTGAATAAACTATGAATTTTTGAATCAATTTTTGGGTAGCAGGTAAAATGGCCGCTACTAAGCCAATCATATAAAATAACCAAGCTAAAAAGACAGGAGTACTCATGAAATATACTGCAAAAAAAAGCCGTCTAGTGAACGAAAAAAGCGCATGTGTCATTATCTGCATCCCTGCCAATAAGCGCTTAGACGAGGACGCAACACAACTCGACAATCAATACCATGGCATCATTTCTAACGCCCTAAAAAATGGTGATATGACTGGCTCACTAGGTAAAACCTTAGTTTTACTAACTCCTGCAAACAGCTCACATAAACGCATACTATGTGTTGGCACAGGCAAACCGGCAGATCTCAATATCATTGCTTACAAGAAAATTATTAATGCCTGTGCTACTGCTCTCAAATCACTCGGTGCAACTGACGTATGTAGCACCTTATGTAACTTGAGTGTCACTGATCAAACTATTCGTGCACTAACACGCATGCATATCTTATTATTCACTGATTGCTTCTATCGTTACGATCACACTTTATCTAAAAAGAATACAGCTCCATCACTCAAACGCATCAGCTTTATCTGTGACAGTGCTGCTAGTCTCAAGAACATCAAACAAGCCATCATGCAGGGTGACGCCATTGCACAAGGCATGATGACGACCAAAGAATTAGGTAATTTGCCTGCCAATATTTGCACCCCTACTTATTTGGCGCACCGCGCCAAACAAATTAAACGCGGTCACAGCAAGTTAATGGTAGAAGTATTGGACGAAGCGGCCATGAAAAAGCTTGGCATGGGTTCATTACTGTCTGTCTCAGCCGGCAGTGTTCAACCAGCCAAACTCATTGCCATGCATTACAAGGGTGGAAAACCCTCCAGCAAGCCGGTAGTACTGGTTGGCAAAGGTATCACTTTTGATACGGGGGGTATTTCTCTTAAGCCAGGCGCGGCAATGGATGAAATGAAATTTGATATGTGCGGTGCAGCTACTGTACTTGGTACCATGCAAGCCATCGCTGAAATGAAGCTACCCTTAAATGTAGTCGTGATCGTTGCTGCGGCTGAAAACATGCCTGGCAGCAAAGCGACTAAACCAGGTGATGTTGTCACTTCCATGTCAGGACAAACTATCGAAATACTCAATACTGATGCTGAAGGTCGCTTAGTACTCTGTGACGCACTCACCTATGCTAAAAAATATAACCCAGATGTGGTGATTGATATGGCCACTTTAACCGGTGCATGTATCGTCGCCCTTGGCCATGAGGCCAGCGGCTTGATGAGCAACAATGATAAACTCAGTGACGATCTATTAGAAGCAGGCAACTCCACCGGTGATCGCGCATGGCGTTTACCTATTTGGGACGAATACCAACCACTACTCGATAGCAACTTTGCCGATATGGGTAATATTGGCGGACGCTGGGCTGGTACTATCACTGCCGCATGCTTTCTAGCACGCTTTACTAAAGAATATAAATGGGCGCATCTAGATATTGCCGGTACGGCTTGGTATATGGGTAAAAACAAAGGCGCGACTGGACGCCCTGTGCCTATGCTAACAGAGTATCTATTGCGCAAAGCACGCGTTGCTTAATGATGAACAGTTTAATTTAGGCAAGTAACATGGCGAGAATAGATTTTCATGTGTTAGAAGAAGCTAGCCCACAAGCTTACTTGAATTATGTCTGCCGCTTGACAGAAAAGGCATACACTCAAGGGTGTCATATTCATATCCATACCGCTGATCAAGACATGACCGAGCAGTTGGATGAGTTGTTGTGGGTATTTCGTGATCGCAGCTTTATCCCTCATCAATCCAGTTGCACACAACAAGAACTATGCGCTGTCACCTTGAATCATGAGCAACTTCCCGAGAAGCGAGAAGTGCTAATTAACCTAGCATCACAAGTGCCTTCGTTTTATGATCAGTTCGAACGCATTGTCGAAGTGATTGCCAATGAAGAAACACACAAACAACAAGGAAGAGAGCGCTTTCGTTATTATACCGACCAAGGTCAGCAACCTACTCACCTACAAGTCAAAAAATAACGTGAAAGATATCGTAAGGACACCACGTGGATAAAGTTTATCAACCTCATGCCATTGAAGATCATTGGTATCAAGACTGGAATCGCAAAGGCTACTTTAAGCCCTGCACGCAAGCCTCAGAAAAGAGTGCTTTTTGCATCATGATTCCACCGCCCAATGTAACGGGCACCTTACACATGGGTCATGCTTTCAATAACACTATCATGGATAGCCTTACCCGCTATCATCGTATGTGTGATGAAAACACTTTATGGCAACCCGGTACTGACCATGCAGGCATTGCTACGCAAATGGTAGTCGAACGCCAACTTAACGCCGCGGGCAGCTCACGGTCTGAACTAGGTCGTGAAAAATTTATTGAAAAGGTCTGGGATTGGAAAGCTGAATCTGGCAACACCATTTCCAAACAATTAGAACGCTTAGGTTCCTCGGTGGATTGGTCGCGTGAACGCTTCACCATGGATGAAGGCTTATCAGAAGCCGTGCGTGAGGTATTCGTGCGCTTGTTTGATGAAGGCTTAATTTACCGTGGCAAGCGTTTAGTTAACTGGGATCCAGTCTTACATACCGCTGTGTCTGATCTGGAAGTGATATCAGAAGAAGAAGATGGTCATCTTTGGCATATGCGTTATCCGCTGGCCAATAGTGATGAACATTTAGTGGTGGCGACCACTCGCCCTGAGACCATGTTGGGTGATACCGCCGTGGCAGTACATCCAGAGGATGAACGTTATCAGCATTTAGTCGGGCAACACATACAGCTACCTTTATGTGATCGCACTATTCCCATCATTGCAGATGACTATGTCGATCCAGAGTTCGGCTCGGGTTGCGTCAAGATTACTCCTGCACATGACTTTAATGATTACGAAATGGGTAAGCGCCATGATTTGCCTATGATTAATATATTAACGGTTGATGCCAAAATTAATCATGAAGCACCAACAGCCTTCCGAGGACTGGATCGCTATGATGCACGCAAGCAAGTCATTGCCGCACTGGAACAACAAGGACTACTAGAGAAAATTGTTGATCATAAATTAATGGTGCCACGAGGTGATCGTTCCAACACCGTGATCGAGCCTTTCCTAACAGAACAATGGTATGTGAAAACACAAAGTCTTGCGGAGCCAGCAATTAAAGCGGTTGAAAGCGGGGACATACGTTTCATCCCAGACAACTGGAAAAATACTTATTATGCTTGGATGCGTGATATTCAGGACTGGTGTATCAGCCGCCAACTATGGTGGGGGCACCGCATTCCTGCTTGGTATGATGAACAAGAGCAAGTCTATGTTGGGCGCGATGAACAAGAAGTACGCAGTAAATACAAACTCGATGATAGCGTCGTATTGCGCCAAGACGAAGATGTCCTCGATACTTGGTTCTCCTCTGCCCTATGGCCTTTTTCAACATTAGGTTGGCCTCAGAAAACCCCAGAATTACACACTTTTTATCCCACCTCTGTATTGGTAACAGGCTTTGATATTATTTTCTTCTGGGTGGCACGCATGATTATGATGGGCATTAAATTTATGGATGATATCCCTTTCAAGGATATCTATATTCATGGATTAGTGCGCGACTCTGATGGTCAAAAAATGTCAAAGTCTAAAGGCAATGTGCTCGATCCTATCGACTTAATCGATGGCATTAGCTTAGATGCCCTGATTGAAAAACGCACTAAAGGCCTGATGCAACCTCAAATGGCAGCTAAGATTGAAGCCACCACGCGCAAGCAATATCCTGATGGCATTCCTGCTTTCGGCACCGATGCACTGCGCTTTACTTTTGCAGCGTTGGCTTCCACAGGTCGCGACGTAAAATTCGATCTCAATCGTATTGAAGGCTACCGTAACTTTTGTAATAAATTATGGAATGCATCACGCTTTGCGTTAATGAACTGCGAAGATCAGACTATCGTGCCAAATATAGATCATGAAAATCTCTCTATCACTGACCGTTGGATTCTAAGTCGTCAACAAGAGCTGATAGACATTGTCCATCATGATTTTCAAAACTATCGCTTTGATCTAGCGGCCAAGGCACTTTACGAATTCACTTGGAATGAGTTCTGCGATTGGTATTTAGAACTGATTAAACCCGTTATGTTTTCCGAAGATGAGCAAGCCAAACAACAAACGCGCAGAGTACTCTTGGAAGTCCTAGAAACGTTACTCAGACTAATGCATCCGATCATACCGTTTATCACAGAAGAGATCTGGCATTCAGTAGCACCAAAACTTGGGCATGAAGGCGATACCATCATGTTACAAAGTTACCCACGCAGCAATAATTCCTGGGTAGATGTGGACAGTGCACACAGTATTGATTGGTTGAAAGAATTTATTATGGGTATAAGAAAAATACGCTCAGAAATGAATATACCCCCTAAGCAAACGCTAGCGGTAATGTGTCAGCAGTATTCAAAAGATGATTGCCAACAGATAGAACTGCATCGAGGTGCACTAGAAAAACTTGCCAAACTTGAGAGCATTACATTATTAGACAAGGACGAGGCACCAGAGGCCGCACTCACCTTAGTGGGTGAAATGCGTGTATTAATTCCATTAGAGGGTTTAATTGATAAAGAAGCTGAAATAGAACGTCTTAATAAAGATATCAATAAACTTGAAATAAACATCAAAAAAACCCGCAACAAACTGAATAATCCCAGCTTTAAAGACAAAGCTCCAGCAGCAGTGGTAGAGAAAGAGCAGCAACGTCTAGACGAACAAGATCAGGCATTGAGAGAGTTACAGCGTCAGCGTGAAAAAATGGAAAAGATTTAACACCACTCAAAAAAACAAGTGATCAGAAATACTGAGAAAGGCGCAGAGTAAAGAAGTTATCCTGCTTAAAAGCAGTAGTAATAGCGTCATTAGAGGCATTAATAAATAGCTGTGTTTCTATTTCAACTTTAAGACTATTGCCTATTCTGCGTTCAGCTTCGATTCTAAGACTGCCAGATTCATTTTCCAGATCACGCATCATGCCAGCAAGAAATGCAGTGTCTTGCATATCATTCAATGAGTAACGCAAGCCAACGAATAAATCATTGTTAAATATTGTTGCAGGTGCTTGAGTTGAATCTCTACCGTCATAAAGGTGCTCTAACAATAAACCAATATCTGCGCCACTATTAAATACTTGATAAAAAGCGTATTCAAATCCGGCTACCGAGGCTAGAAATGTGTGCCCCTGCCCTGCGCGTACAAGTCCTTCAAATTTCCATAACAGAGCATCTTGTGTGTATTGTAGATCCAAGCCTAATTGTTCAATTTGGTCATAGTAAGGTACCAATTGATGACCGTTGCCATTGACGACCAAGCGTGGCTCACGACTGGTCCCTGTGAACAAGCTTACCCCCACATCCCAGTCACCTAAATAATGTGAGTAGCGCAATGCCCAATCGTTGTGCCATTGTTCGTCATCATGTTGATAACGTGCAGCTGAAATATCCACGGGCAAACCAGCTCGAAGTCGACCTTTATCACCAGTAAATGTCCGCTCACGAAAATGTGGCATTAAATAAAAATCAAAGCGACCAATGTCATATTGGGCACTGGCATTAAACATTAACTGTCCGAGAAAATCTTCTTCATCAATGTTATCAACACTATCAACTTGATTGATGATATTAATCAGATGTCGT
>CBFHSW010000010.1:0-7301 GCA_965658595.1 Gammaproteobacteria bacterium
AGTGAGTTGATTGAGCAAGAAGAAGAGAAAAAGCGCTTAGAAGAGGCTGAAAAGCAACAGATTCTTGATCAAGAACGTGCTGAACAAGAACGTATTGAGGCTGAGAAAGAAGCTCTACGACTCGCTGAAGAAAAGCAACGTTTAGAAAAAGAGAAAAAAGATGCAGAGGAAGCTCAACGTCTTGCTGAACAACAAGCACAACAAAAAACAGCTAAGCCTGAGCCTGCTAAAGAAAGAAAGACACCTGCTCGTAAACGCGAAAAACCAGATGATCAATCCAAGCGTGCAGAACTCCACGTATCTACAGATAAACGTGGTAAGCGCAAAACAAAATCTAGAGCACGTCCGCAAAGAGTAGAGAGTACTTCTAAACATGCATTTGAAAAGCCTGTCACTCCAGTCGTGCATGATGTGATGATACCGGACAGTATTTCGGTGGCAGATCTTGCTCAGAAAATGGCGATCAAAGCGGCTGAAGTGATTAAAGTCATGATGAACATGGGGGTAATGGCCACCATCAATCAAGTGATTGATCAGGACACGGCTGTGTTAGTCGTTGAAGAGCTTGGTCATGTAGCTAAGCCATTTGAAGATAATGATGTAGAGACAGATTTAATTAAGCCTGAATATGACAGTGCTGCCTCGGTCTCAAGACCACCTGTAGTGACAGTGATGGGTCACGTCGATCATGGTAAGACTTCTTTATTAGACTATATACGACATTCTCGTGTAGCAGCCGGTGAAGCCGGAGGGATTACTCAACACATCGGTGCCTATCATGTTGATACTCCGAATGGTGTAATCACGTTTCTAGATACTCCTGGACACGCTGCCTTTACAGCCATGCGTGCGCGTGGAGCACAATTGACAGATATTGTAATTTTGGTGGTATCGGCTGATGATGGTGTAATGCCACAGACCGCTGAAGCCGTAGAGCATTCACGCGCTGCAGGTGTTCCTATGGTAGTTGCAGTGAATAAAGTAGATAAGCCTGAGGCTGATCCAGACCGAGTTCGCAATGATTTGTCTGCGCTTGACGTCATTCCAGAAGATTGGGGTGGTGATGTGCAGTTTGTTAACGTGTCTGCAAAGACCGGCGAAGGCATTGACAATCTACTAAGTGCACTCAGCTTACAAGCCGAGATAATGGAATTAAAAGGCGTCCCTGAAGGACCTGCATCAGGTATTGTAATTGAATCTTCATTAGATAAAGGACGTGGCCCAATATCGACCATATTGGTGCAAGAAGGGCAATTAAATCGTGGTGATATTCTACTTTGCGGAGAAGAATATGGACGTGTGCGCGCGATGTTTGATGAACAAGGCGAAGCTATTGAATCTGCGGGACCATCTTTACCAGGAGTGGTATTGGGTGTTTCCGGTACCGTCAAAGCGGGTGAAGATGCAATGGTTGTGGAGAGCGATCGTAAAGCACGTGAAGTAGCCGAGTTACGCCGTGGTAAAACACGTGACTCTAAGCTGGCCGCCCAGCAAGCCGCTAAGCTTGAGAACATCTTTAATCAAATGAAAGATGGTGAAGTGGTCAGTGTTAATATTTTGATTAAGGCCGATGTGCAGGGTAGCTCAGAAGCTCTTAAAGACTCACTAACAAAACTTTCAACTGATGAAGTTAAGGTTACTATAGTCAGTAGTGGTGTCGGTGGTATTACAGAATCTGATATCAACCTTGCGGCAGCTTCTAATGCAATCGTGATCGGTTTTAATGTGCGTGCAGATGCAAGTGCTCGTCGAGCATTAGATGATACGGGTGTCGATTTGCGTTACTACAGTGTGATTTATGAAGCCATCGATGATGTTAAAGATGCAATGAGTGGTTTATTGTCACCAGAGTTACGTGAAGAGATTGTCGGTATTGCTCAAGTGAAAGATGTATTTAAGTCGTCTGCATTGGGTGCGGTGGCAGGATGTATGGTTGTAGATGGCTCTGTTAAAAGAGGTAATCCGATCAGAGTTTTGCGAGATAATGTCGTGGTATACGAGGGCGAGCTAGAGTCCCTGCGTAGACACAAAGATGATGTTAATGAAGTTCGCTCAGGTACTGAATGTGGTATTGCTGTTAAGAACTATAATGATGTTAAAGCAGGAGATCAGATTGAAGTTTATGAGCGCACAGAAGTAGCACGGACAATAGACTGATAATGCCTAGGGATTATCCGCGCTCACTTCGCATTGCAGAACAAATACATCGTGAAATCGCCGTCATGCTGCGTGAGAACATTAATGATCCTAGGGTCAGTGATTTCTCGATTACTGAAGTGGTGGTAAACAAAGATTTATCTGTAGCTAAAATTTATTACACGCCATTTTCAAGCGCTCAAGAAATCAAAGAATTGCAGAAGGGATTAGAGAGCTGCGCAGCGTATTTGAGAAGGGAGCTTGGGAAAATATTACGTATACGTATCATTCCCCAATTGGTTTTTCATTATGATGATACGACTGAGCGATCGACTCGCCTTGAAGAAATCTTAACTCAAGAAAAAGTTAATAAGAAACGTTCGTAGCATTAGCAAACACACAAATTATAATTTCGTGGCAAATAGAAAAAAGCGCGGCATCGATATGCATGGATTAGTGGTTTTAGATAAGCCGCTAGAACTGAGCTCAAATCATGCACTACAACGAGTCAAACGCCTATTTAATGCTAAAAAAGCCGGTCACACCGGCACTTTAGATCCGCTCGCCACAGGGGCACTGGTAATATGTTTTGGGCGCGCCACTAAGATCGCCGAGCATATTACCTCTATGCAAAAGTGCTATTCAGTAGTGGCTAAGTTGGGCCAGGAGACTGCCACTGGCGATAGGGAAGGTGAGGTGACACGTGAGGCTGAGGTGAATGCCCAACATTTAGCGGTGGTTGAAACTCTCATACCACAATTTTTAGGTGACATTGAGCAAATTCCTCCTATGTATTCGGCGCTCAAGAAAGATGGTGTGTCACTGTATAAATTAGCTCGCAAAGGCCAAGAAGTAGAGCGCACTGTGCGCAAAGTACATATTCATGAGATCGTCCTAGGTAAGTGCACTGATCAAACAATAGAAATGACAGTGAAATGTTCAAAAGGGACTTATATCAGAACTTTGGTGGAAGACATGGGGCGCGCGCTTGGATGCTATGCTCATGTGCAGCAGCTACGACGAGTATCTGTGGGTGACTTTGGTGATGCGCATCCTATGTTGAGTATTGAGCAGATGGAATCTATGCAGCAACAAAATAAAAATCTGGAGTCTTTAATACTGCCTATAGAGACGGCTTTTTCACACTATCCAAGCAGAGTTCTGCACGATGCTCTTGTACAGATGTTGCAACAAGGTAAAGGGCTACAACTTGAGCAGGATAGTTCACCAGAATTTGTGCGTATATTTGATACCCAAGGGGTTTTTAGGGGGTTAGCTCAGCTCGAACAGGGTAAGACAGTGAAATTTAATCAATTTTTTGGCCCTCCGGCCTAAATTAAGTATTGTATGAGCCGATCCACATGGTAGAATCGCGCATCATTAAAAATCTAAAGATAGAAGTTATAAAACATGGCACTAACAGCAGAAGACAAGTCAGGCATTATCGAACAGTATCAACAGTCAGCCAATGATACAGGCTCACCCGAAGTTCAGGTGGCACTTCTATCTGCGCGCATCAAATATCTTAGCGACCATTTTGCTGATCATATCCATGATCATCACTCAAGACATGGTCTATTAAAGTTGGTAAACCAGCGTCGTAAATTACTGGACTACATCAAGCGTAAAGACCAGGGACGTTACCAACAGTTGATTTCATCTTTGGGTCTGCGTCGATAAAAGTTGGATGTCCCAGCTGTTCTCGCAAGTCTGGTCATCCCTGTCGAATGCACGACAACACATACATAATGAGGCTGATGTGTCAGCTTCACTCAATAATTTTTTAATTCACTCCCGTGAAGGCATTGGAGTGAATCGTCTATGTGGATTACATAATGAATATTCATTGTTTAAGTCTGCATAGTTTCATTTGTCATAGTTAATTCTTATAGGAAATCCTTGTGAAAAGCATAAAGAAATCTTTCCAGTTTGGCGCACATGAAGTCACTATCGAAACCGGCGAAATCGCTCGTCAAGCAGATGGTGCTGTCATTGTGAATATGGGTGGTACTACAGTACTAGTAACAGTTGTAGGCGTGAGAACCGCAAAAGAGGGTCAAAGCTTCTTTCCTCTTACCGTCAACTATCAAGAAAAAACTTATGCCGCAGGTAAAATTCCTGGAGGATTTTTCAAGCGTGAAGGACGACCTAGTGAAAAAGAGACACTTACCTGTCGTTTGATCGATCGTCCGATTCGTCCGCTGTTCCCTAAGGGTTTCAAAAATGAAGTTCAGGTCATCGCGACAGTGATGTCTATGAACACAGATGTTGATGCTGATATCCCCGCACTGATTGGTACTTCTGCTGCACTGGCTATATCAGGTATTCCTTTTGACGGCCCTATCGGAGCATCTAAAGTCGGTTATATCAATGGTGAATATGTTATCAACCCAACGTTCTCACAAGTAGCTGAGTCAGATCTTGAGTTAGTTGTTGCAGGTACCGATAACGCAGTATTAATGGTGGAGTCTGAAGCCAATCTTCTTACTGAAGAAGTGATGCTAGGCGCGGTTATGTTTGGTCATCAACATATGCAGGTGGTAATTGATACCATTCGTGAATTAGCAGCTGAAGTAGGTAAACCACGCTGGGAGTGGATTGCTGCTGAGACGGATGAAGCCTTAGCTAGTAAAGTTGTAGCACAATATACAGATGCATTAAGTGAAGCGTATAAAATTTCTGAGAAGTTATCTCGTCAACAAGCTATTGCTGAGATACGCGAACAAGCAATGCAAGAGTTATGCATAGAAGAAGGACCTAGCCAAGCTGATGTAGCTGGTGAATTATCGCGCTTAGAGAAGAGCTTGGTACGTGGAAAGATTATTTCAGGTGAGCCAAGAATCGATGGTCGTGATACTAAAACAGTACGACCTATCTATGTCAGAACAGGTCTGTTAGAGAGAACTCATGGTTCAGCACTATTTACCCGAGGAGAAACGCAGGCCATCGTGGTGACCACTTTAGGTTCTGGACGTGATGCTCAAATCATTGATGCTATTGAAGGTGAGCGCAAAGATACTTTCATGTTGCATTACAACTTCCCTCCTTATTCAGTGGGTGAAGCTGGCAGAACAGGATCACCTGGTCGTCGTGAAATTGGTCATGGAAAACTTGCTAAGCGTGGTGTGCAAGTAATCATGCCAAGCCAGGAGGAATTTCCATATGTTATTCGTGTCGTATCTGAAATTACAGAATCGAATGGTTCTAGCTCTATGGCCTCAGTGTGTGGTACCAGTCTTGCCCTGATGGATGCGGGTGTGCCTATTAAAGCACCTGTCGCTGGTATTGCTATGGGACTGATTAAAGAAGGCGACAAGTTTGCCGTGCTATCAGATATTTTAGGTGATGAGGATCATCTCGGTGATATGGACTTTAAAGTAGCCGGTTCAGAAGAGGGTATCACAGCATTACAAATGGATATTAAGATCGATGGTATTACTGAAGAGATCATGCGAATCGCACTTGAGCAAGCCAAAGAAGGTCGTATTCATATCCTAGGTAAGATGTGTGAAGTCATCAACAGTCCTGCTGAAATGTCAGAATACGCACCTCGATTACTTTCTATGTCTGTTCATCCTGACAAGATTCGTGATGTTATCGGTAAAGGTGGATCAGTTATTCGCTCTATTACAGAAGAGACTGGTGCCGTGGTTGATATTGATGATGAGGGTAATATCAAGATTGCTTCAGTTGATAGGGCCGCTGGTGAAGAAGCCAAGAAGCGTATTGAATTGATTACTGCTGATGTTGAAGTAGGAACAACCTATGAAGGTAAAGTAGCAAAAATTATGGACTTCGGTGCTTTTGTGACGATCTTGCCTGGTCGGGATGGTTTAGTTCACATATCTCAAATCTCTAACGAGCGCGTTGAGAATGTTTCAGATGTTCTTAATGAAGGCGATATGGTGACGGTAAAAGTGTTAGAAATTGATAAGCAAAACCGTATCCGTTTGAGTATGAAAGAAGTGGGCAAAGAGGAAGCCAAGCCGGAAGAATAGACGTAAATCAAGCGGGTGGGACTCAATGAGTAAAAACAAATGGTCTGAAAAGCTAAATTCTGAACAATACGATGTATGTTGGAATAAAGGCACAGAAGCACCATTTACAGGCGGATTGTTAGATGAAAAGCGCCCTGGTTCCTTCAAATGTGTTTGCTGTGATGCAGTACTATTTGAATCTTCCACTAAATTTGATTCTGGCACCGGCTGGCCCAGCTTTTGGGAAGCCTCCAATCAGCAAGCGATTAAGTATATTGTTGATCAATCACTCGGCATGACGAGAACAGAGGTGTGCTGCATGAATTGTGGTTCACACCTCGGTCACGTTTTTGAAGATGGCCCTCATCCTACCGGGAAGCGTTACTGTATTAATTCCCTCGCTTTGACATTCGATGTCGAATAAAGCACCAATATTGAACGCCATCTGAACGAAAACATCCCCATTAGAGGTTAAAATTTGTACAATCATGCGTTGTACTAGAACAAGCATTAAACCTGTTGAGGGGATAAATAAATATACTCATAAATTCAGTTGTTATTGGGTTGTGGTTTTACGTATTTGTGGTGCTATAATCATGGTATTCCATTTAAGGTTTGGGTTGTTTTTAGAAAATATAAAAGCCTTGGAAGTACAACAAAAAATTAAGATATTACTAATTTAACAGGGATTAAGATTCGTAGGAGGTTTGATGAAGAAATTATTAATCAACGTGCGTTATTTTTTAGCACCATTATTGATTCTAGCGTCTATGTTCGGCGTAATGACAGGTGGTCCATGGGTATGGACTGGTCTGGTATTACTCGGCGTTGGTATCATTATCGATACATTAACAAAAGCACAAACACCAGGTGCAGGGTTTGACGAAAATGGTGATACCTACGGTATCCCAGCACTACACAATGGTGTTATGTACGGCATGTTAGGTGTATTTGCATTATTACAAATCACATTAGCATGGCGCATTTTCCAATACATGAATGGTGTACCCATCGGTACCACTGAAATCCTAGGTATGTCCGTGCAAAACGGCATCACAGGTTCACAGTTAATCGGTGCAACCATTTCAACAGGTATCTTTGCAGGTATCGGTATCATCTACGGTCACGAGCTAGCGCATACAAAAGGCTTCAGCTTCGTAATCGCACGTTGGATGATGGCGTTATCAG
>CBFHSW010000011.1:0-5889 GCA_965658595.1 Gammaproteobacteria bacterium
CGTCAGCATGGTGTGGTCGGTAAGTTTGTCGAATTTCATGGTAGTGGCTTGGCCACTTTACCTCTGGGAGATCGCGCCACTATAGCAAACATGGCTCCTGAATATGGTGCGACTTGCGGTATCTTCCCGATTGACCAAGAAACTATCGATTATCTTGCTCTTTCAGGTCGTGATAGTGATCAAGTCGCTTTGGTTGAAGCTTATGCTAAAGCACAAGGCATGTGGCGTGATGACAGCGTCACTGCAGAGTACAGTGAGTCACTTAGCCTCGACATGGGGACTGTGGTACCTAGTCTTGCCGGTCCTAAGCGTCCACAAGATCGCGTGCCGTTGAGTGATTCTAAAACTATGTATATGGATTCGTTCAATGCATTAAGTCAAGAGCGTAACGCACAATCTAAAGGTTCTGCTCAAGTAGAGTACAAAGGTGAAAACTTTGAACTCAATGATGGCTCGGTCGTAATTGCCGCAATCACTTCTTGTACGAACACATCTAACCCCAGCGTGATGCTAGGTGCAGGCCTAGTGGCGAAAAAAGCTGCCGCTTTAGGTGCCAAAGTGAAGCCTTGGGTGAAAACTTCGTTAGCACCCGGCTCATTGGTTGTGACTGAGTACTTAGAGAATGCTGGCTTACTTGAGCCACTAAAATCTCTAGGCTTCCACGTGGTTGGTTATGGATGTACCACTTGTATTGGTAACTCTGGACCATTACCAGAGCCAGTATCAAAAGCGATTCATGCTAATGATCTAACTGCGGTATCAGTTCTATCAGGTAACCGTAACTTCGAAGGTCGTGTGCATGCTGATGTGCGCATGAACTACTTAGCTTCTCCACCATTAGTTGTGGCTTATGCAATCGCTGGTCGCATGGACATTGATGTTTACAATGAGCCATTAACTACCACGGAAGAAGGTAAAGAAATCTTCTTGAAAGATATCTGGCCTACGCAAAAAGAAGTCACAGATACAGTCAGCCAATTCTTAACTATTGAGCAATTCACTAAGTCTTACTCTGATTTGTTTGCAGGTGATGGTAACTGGGCTAACCTTGATGTCGAAGAAAGCCAGCTATACGGTTGGGACGAGTCTACTTATGTGGCTAACCCCCCTTACTTTGAAGGCATGACAGCAGACATTGCTGACGTCACTGATATTCATGGTGCACGCGCACTTGCTTATCTTGGCGACTCTGTGACAACTGACCATATTTCACCAGCGGGCGCGATCAAAGCCGATAGTCCTGCCGGCAAATATCTTCAAGAACATGGTGTAGCGCCTGCAGACTTTAACTCCTACGGTTCACGTCGTGGTAATCATCACATCATGATGCGTGGTACTTTCGCTAACATTCGTCTGCGCAACAAGATTGCGCCGGGAACTGAAGGTGGTGTGACTCGTCATCAACCTAGTGATGTTGAAATGTCTATCTTTGATGCTGCTATGCAGTATAAAGATGAAGATGTTGCTACCATCATTATTGCGGGTAAAGAATATGGCTCTGGTTCATCACGTGACTGGGCAGCTAAAGGTCCACGCCTTCAAGGAGTTAAGGCTGTTATCGCTGAGAGCTATGAGCGTATTCACCGCTCTAACTTAGTTGGCATGGGTATCTTACCTTTGCAGTTTAAAACAGGTGATAGCGCTGAATCATTAGGCCTTACAGGTACCGAATCTTTTGATATCACTGGACTGGAAAATGGTGCAGCAAAAATGGTGACTGTAACGGCGACAGCTAGTGATGGTAATAGCAAGAGCTTTGAAGCAGTTTTAAGAATCGATACACCACAAGAAGTGGAGTACTACCAAAACGGTGGAATTCTTCATTACGTGTTGCGTCAACTCGCTTCTTAATTAAGTAGTTGCACACCTTCCAAAAAGAGCCTGCATGTTGGTCATGTGGGCTCTTTTTTTATTATGCATTTTAATAAACAACTGGTAATTGGCAGCCTGTTCGTGGTGCTGGGCGAAGTGTTCTTCGTCACTATGGGCATGTTAGTAAAAACCTTGGGCCCTGAAATGCCTAGTCATCAAATGGTATTTTATCGCAACTTGCTTGCAGCCATCATTATCTTTCCATTGCTGATGCGCGGCAGTGGTTTACTAGAATTCAAAACTCAACGTCTCAACATGCATCTATTGCGCTCCACTAGCGGAGTACTAGCCATGTTTTGTTTTTTCTATGCCTTGGCTAATATTGAGCTAGCGGATGCTATGTTATTAAAACTCACTGGTCCTCTGTTTATTCCGATTATCGCTATTTTTTGGATCAAGGAACATGTATCGCTTAAAACCACATGCGGGATTCTCGTCGGTTTTGCCGGAGTGATCATATTTTTAAATCCCACTGGAGAAATTCAATTAGCGGCAGTAGTAGGATTGATTGGAGGGGCTTTAGCCGCCTTTGCAAAAGTCACTATTCGTAAAATGTCGGATACAGAACCGACCACTCGTATCATTTTCTATTTTGCATTATTCGGTGCTTTGATATCAGCAGTACCCGCCCTATCCACTGAGCTACATATTCCAACACTGCGCCAATGGGGCTACTTAATTTTATTAGGCGTGGTGGGAACCTGTGGGCAGTTTTGCTTAACCCAAGCTTATCGACTCGCACCTGCTAGCCAAGTAGGGCCATTCACTTATTCGTCTTTATTATGGGCTAGCTTAGCGGGATGGTTATTTTGGGCGGAAATACCCAGCACTCAAACCTTAATAGGTGCAGGTCTGATTATGACCGCAGGTTTGATTTTGATTTACAATAAAGGCAGCGCTAAAAGTTAAATACACCATTAGCCACTGCCAATTATAAAGTTGTGAATCGTCATTGCTAGCGGTTATGTAACAGTCAGCAATGACCCACTAAATGAGACTACAGACCCTGAATGCCACCTTGAGTCAGCTGGGCTGGGTCGAGTAATTTCTTTAACTCTTCTTCTGACAAATCCGTTAACTCAAGTGCGGATTCAATCACCGTTAAACCCTCCGCATAAGCTTTCTTAGCTACCGCTGCACCTTTTTCATAACCAATCACACTATTTAATGCTGTCACTAAGATAGGATTACGACTCAGTGCGTCGGTCAAAGCCTCCTCATTCACTGTAAATCCTGCAATTGCTTTATCGGCCATTAAACGGGCTGAGTTAGCTAGCAAATTAATGCTTTGTACCAAATTGTAACCAATTACCGGCAGCATAACATTGAGCTGAAAATTACCAGCCTGACCACCAATTGTAATAGTAGCATCATTACCAATCACCTGCGCGCATACCATCGCTGTTGCCTCTGGAATCACCGGATTCACTTTGCCCGGCATAATGCTACTGCCTGGCTGTAACGCTGGTAATGCAATCTCACCTAAGCCTGCCAATGGACCAGAATTCATCCAACGTAAATCATTAGCCATTTTCATCATACTCACGGCAATCGTTTTTAATTGTCCACTCATCTCTACAGCGGCATCTTGCGTGCTTAACCCTTCAAACTTATCCGGCTTGGTGGAAAATTGAATGCCTGTAGAGGTGCTTAGATGACCGACAAACTTATCTGCAAAATCAGGATGAGCATTAATGCCTGTACCCACAGCTGTTCCACCCTGTGCTAATTCTTGTAGAAATTTCAAAGCATTCTCTATACGCACTGAGCCATTTTCTACCTGTGTGGCCCATGCATTTAATTCCTGTGCCAATGTAACAGGCATTGCATCCATCAAATGAGTACGTCCAGTTTTAACATATTGCTTAACTTGCTCTGCTTTATTGCGCAAAGTGCTTGCAAGATGCTCTAATGCCGGCAATAAATTTTCATGGATACCAATACAAGCACTCACATGAATAGCGGTGGGAATCACATCATTAGAACTTTGCCCCATATTCACGTGATCATTAGGATGCACTTCTACACCAGCATTCGCTGCTAAATGCGAAATCACCTCATTAGTATTCATATTGCTGCTGGTACCTGAACCAGTCTGGAATACATCGACAGGGAAATGACTATCTACATCACCATCGGAGACCTGCTGAGCGGCAGTGATAATGGCATTGGCTATATTCTCATCGATTAGACCTAAATCAATATTAGCTTTTGCGCAGGCCGCTTTAATTTGACCCAATGCACGAATAAATTCACGCGGCATAGCCAAACCACTAATGGGAAAATTATCGATCGCACGTTGAGTTTGAGCTCCATATAACGCATCTCGAGGCACTTGTAGCTCGCCCATACTGTCTTTTTCTATTCTAAATTCTTGCTTACTCATTAATTCTCTCTTACTTAATAATAACGTTATCTAAAAAACATAATCTTGAAAGCGCTGTAGTATAATCTTTTGCTGACGCGCAATAGAAGAAAAACCTAGTAAAATGATGCAACTAAACAATTTAACTGCAATTTCACCCGTTGATGGCCGCTATAGCAAGGCTACAGCCCCCCTACAATCGATTTTTAGTGAATATGGCCTGATTCATAGTCGCGCCATCGTGGAGATCACTTGGTTGATACACTTGGCTAATAGCCCGCAACTGAGCGATATTCCAACACTATCTGCCTCTGGATTAAGCGCTTTGCAGCAAATGATGACAGATTTTGATGTGACCGCGGCCGAACGCGTGAAAGCCATTGAGGCCACCACTAATCATGATGTAAAAGCAGTAGAATATTGGCTAAAAGAGTCTGTTGCGGACAAACCAGAGCTCACTGAGCTCTCAGAATTCTTTCATTTTGCCTGCACTTCAGAAGACATTAACAATTTATCCTATGCCTTAATGCTCAAGCAAGGGCGTGCTGTTGTGGTTGAACAACATCAACAAATCATCATTCAGCTCAAGCAGTTTGCTCACGACTTAAGTGAAGCCGCCATGATGTGCCGCACTCATGGACAACCAGCGACACCTTCAACGATGGGTAAAGAGTTCGCCAATGTCGTGCATCGTCTAGAACGCCAGCTGGCTCAAATGAATCAGATCAGCATACTCGGCAAATTGAATGGCGCTGTGGGTAACTTCAATGCGCATATTACCGCCTATCCTGATGCAAACTGGGAAAAGATTGCTCAAGACACCATTCAAGAACTAGGCCTAGAATATAATCCTTATACCACTCAAATTGAACCGCATGACTATATCGCTGAGTTATGCCACAGCATGCAGCGCACCAATACGATTTTGATCGATTTATGTCGTGACATGTGGAGCTACATTTCTATTGGTGATTTCAAACAGAAAGTAGTTGCAACCGAAGTCGGCTCATCGACTATGCCGCACAAAGTTAATCCTATCGACTTTGAAAATGCTGAGGGTAATCTTGGCATTGCTAATGCCATGTTGTCACATTTTGCGGACAAGCTACCCATCTCACGCTGGCAACGCGATCTATCAGACTCTACTGTATTACGTAATCTTGGCAGTGCCTTTGGATACACTCTGATTGCTCTCAACGCATTACAGCGTGGACTCAACAAAGTCGAATGCAACCAACAGCACATGCTAGACGAACTGAATGACAACTGGGAACTTCTAGCTGAACCGATACAAACCGTCATGCGTCGATACAACATTGAAAAGCCTTATGAGAAACTCAAAGAACTCACCCGTGGCAAGAAGATCACACAGCAAGATCTGAGCGTGTTCATCGAAACATTAGACATACCTATTGATGTTAAAGATGAACTTAAAGCACTTACACCAGCGACTTATATAGGTAATGCTGCAAGTAAGGCTGAAGAAATTTGATAGCATAACTATAAAGTGAATATTAAATTTCTCTCTTGAAGTCAGTTTACTGATGACCACAAAAAAACATCTAAACATTATTAAAAAAGACCTGTAGAACATCATTATTAAATGATTTTACAATCAGTAAATGAGCGTTTTAAAAAGATATTTTCAACGT
>CBFHSW010000012.1:0-5946 GCA_965658595.1 Gammaproteobacteria bacterium
GTACGCTTGAAAAACACTCCTGTCACTAAGAAGCTGGAGGATTTTCAACCTTGATCAGACCTCATCTCATAATTAGATCAAGGATAGGGGCATTGTCACAATGAGCGATCTGGAACAATTAATCGCAGAGGAAAAAGCCAAAATAGTTGCTGAGACAGGGACTATTAATTGGCAGTCATTGGAAAAGTTCTATGCGCAAGGAAAGCTGATACTCGTTCAGGATGGGCTGAATTTGGTAGACGTTGCCTATTCACTCTCGCTAGACGAGACCGCCGATATAGAATCGCTGGTGGAAGATAAGCAACTGAGCCGCGACTTTAATGAACAAGCTCGACTATGGCATAAAGATGATACTGAGGTTTGGTGTGTGGTTGTGAAACCTTGGATATTAGTTCAAGCAATCACCCGTTAGTACCATCACATGCCATCATTGGCGTATGGTGAGAGTGTCGTTTTCTTGCGTGATCGATAGTTCGCGCAAGAATGACATACCTAGCAAAATTTCTTCACCCTGCATATAAGGATTTATCCCCGCTTGTACATCATATAAGGTGATATCACCGATACTGATACTATCCAAACGCGTATCAAAAATAGTAATACGTCCGTTGGCAGTAGTGACTGTCATCGGAGCACCCTTCTCTAACCCAATACGTTGAGCTACATTCTGGGGGATCGCCACAAAGCTAGCACCGCTATCCACAAGAAATAAAACACGTTGATTATTGATAGCACCACGAGTAATAAAATGACCGTGACGGCTAGCACGCAAAATCACTTCCTTGCTCCCATCCTCTAATTCCAGGGTGGTTAGATTTTGGTTCGGATTGTTTTTATGATCGAGGATTTTTGAAAAAAACTGCGTCATCAAAGCAATACCAATCACCCACATCAGGATCATCATCCATTTGCCCATGGCTCTAAAATCATTACCGTTTGATTCAGACATATTGTTTTTCAATCTTCATGACTCAGTTCCCTATGTTTATTTCCTATGGTTATTTACCTACGAGTAATTTTCTATCGCTTAATTGTGATAGCCATTGTGTCCCATAATCTCCCATCAATCACATGTTCTAGCACACAGCATATGTGTTTTCTTCATGCATAATTTAAGACTAAATACTCATTAAACATGATATTTTTATTTGCTAGCATTGTTGTCATAACACAAATATAGCAAGTGTTAGGGCATGTTAATTACTGCCTGAATGTGAGCGTATTAATGCTTAAACATGAATATGCATTCATAAACATGATGAATTGATTTTGCACTCAGAAAAGCATATTCTATACCATGCTTGTCTAGTACAAAAGGGTGACAATACGCCGTTTGAGATGCATTTTATGTACAAATACAGACAATTTCACACAATTTATTGGACAAAAGGCTAACAAAGCCACACTACACCTTTATCCCTATTACTTATGGAGGAATAACATGGGCCTATTTGGATTCGGCAAAAAGAAAGAAAAAACTGCAGCAGCCAGTGCGAATGACACATTCACACTTTCCGGTCCGGCAACTGCCGCCACAGCTAAGTGCATCATGACTGCAGGCGTTCGTAACGTTACGATGGAAATCACCATGAACGATGCCGACGACGTCACCCTCACTCACGGACCCGTTACACTTAGCGGAGAAAGCGCGATCGAGACCTATCTTGATGTGCGTGGTATAGGCGCTCCACTTAAACCTAAAAAAGCACGTCACTTAGGTGATCAAAATCGCTGGATGGATGTGAGTTCATCTTTACTTGATAACGGTGAAAAAATTGATCTAGTGACTGCACGTATAAATGAAATATTAGCTGATCAGGACTATCTAGTCGGCCCCCTGACGCAAGCAGACGCCCCTGTTGCTGCAAGCATTTTATGCTTGAAAAAAGCGGGTAAATTGCCTGCCGGTCTTAGTAATATAGATGCTTGGTTGGGACGCGTAGAGGAACTTATTCCTGAGAACTTACGCGCTAGCTACATGGCACACCTCAGCTAAATATCACACTATTTAAAGGAATAATATTATGGATTTATTTGATCAAAGAGCGATTGCTGACGAAGGCGCAGGTGAATACGGCCTCTCAGGCGACATGAAAAAGACTCAATATGTTTTACAACTTCTTGGCGCACCTTTTTGCGCAGAGTCACTCAAGTGCATCTTAATTGCCGCTGAGCAAGGTATGGAAATGAACTGTGGCAGTATTGCACTCGATGAGCTGAACTCAGATGATTTTACCGCTGTGGCGGAATTTGGCATGGCACCTGCGCTTAAAGAGAATGATTATTTCACTACTGGTAGCAAAGCCATTACTGAATACATTAATGCACGTGGACTGGGTTTTTCACTCATTCCTAAAAACATTACCATGGCATCTGAGCAAGAAATGTGGATAGACAAGTCTCGCGCTCAATCTGGCACTTCAGTATTTGCATTAGTCGATGAAACAATTTGTTCAGGCACAAATGATGCTACAAAAATTGATGCGGCAAAACAAACACTTAATCCAATACTTGATGATTTGAATGAGCTACTCGGTAAAGGCAAGTTCATCGGTGGTAAGAATTACACCATGGCAGATTTACATTGGACCGCAACATGTCACCTAATACGCTTAGCTGCGGCAGACATGATCGACTCACGAGCCAATATTAAAGCATGGCTAGATGGCATGCAGTCTAAAAAGAGTAACTGCGGACAATCACTCATCTCGGCATCATTGTTACCGAGCATAGAAGACATCAAAGCGAATAAATTAAATAACGTCGTCATCACTGACTTCTAAGTGCCACCTATAGCTACGGTGGGTTACCACCCAAAAAAAAGGCTCCTTCATGGAGCCTTTTTTATTTGTTAGCCTAGTTGTTTGGCCTCTGGATGAAGCTATTGTGACCCTAGAACATTTCTGAGGAATCAACCTCAGTTTTTACTGTTCCCGCATCACGTGATGGAATGTGATCGCCGGTAATCATTTCTTGATAACACATGCCAGGTCCGACCATAGGATATACACCAGCATCACGATCTATAATCACCTCAAGAAATGCAGGCCCAGGAAAATCAACAAATTCCTTGATCACTTTTGGTAAATCTGATTTTTTATCCAATCTAACTGCATATTCAAAACCATCTGATTGAGCAGACTTCACGAAATTTTTCTTATGCAGTGATTTGTCACTGGCTGATAAGCGTCCTTTAAAGAATAGCTTCTGCCACTGCTTCACCATGCCATCACCAAAATTGTTCAAAACAACAGTCTTAACAGGCAGGTCATAGGTAGTACATGTTTCTAATTCACCAAGATTCATACGTATACTGGCATCGCCATCGATGTTAATGACCATTGATTGCGGCTTAGCAAACTGAGCCCCAATGGCGGCAGGCAAACCAAAGCCCATGGTACCCATGCTGCCAGACGTCAACCACAAACGTGGCTTGGCAAAGTCAAAATATTGGGCAGCCCACATTTGATGCTGACCAACACCCGTACTTACAATCGCTTCACCTTTTGTATATTTATTTATTTCTTCGATGACTGCGTAAGGTTGAATGGTCTCACTTTCCTTATCGTAATTCATCGCATAGGTGGATTTTAGATCTGCCACATGCTGATGCCATTCTGAATAGTCTGCCTTGAAGTCGTAAGTGTCCTTGCCATAACTGAGCAAATGATTGAGACTTTCAGGCATTAGGCCAACATGATGCCAATGCACAGATTTAACTTTGTCGATCTCAGATGGATCTATATCAAAATGAGCGATATATTTTGCATTCGGGCCAAATTTATCTGGCACAGCTGCCACGCGATCATCAAAGCGAGCACCCAGTGCAATCAGAAAATCTGCATCATCGGTCGCGTAGTTGGCAAACGCTGTCCCATGCATGCCAAGCATATGCAAAGCTCGTTCACGTGATGTGTCATAAGCTCCAATTCCCATTAAAGTCGTGACCACTGGAATACCAAAAGCATCCGCAAATTTACACATAGCTTCTGCCGCTTCTCCGTTGACTACGCCACCACCGGCATAAATTAACGGACGCTTAGCTTGAGTCAAAGCATCATAAAATTGTTTGCATTTGTCTGCGCTCAATTCTGATGAGATGAGTTGATGCATACGTTCGCGATAACCACGCACTGGCAAACGCCCATGACCTTTAAAAGGCCCAATCCAATTTTGTACGTCTTTAGGAATATCCACTACTACCGGTCCGGGTCGACCTGTTCGTGCGATTTCAAATGCCGTCCGCATTGTATCTTCCAATTTCTCTGGATCTGTCACCAAGAAAACGTGCTTGGCCACAGCCCCCATAATGTTAGCAATCGGTGCTTCTTGGAATCCATCACTGCCAATAGCCGCAGTGGGCACTTGTCCTGTAATAACCACAATTGGAATCGAATCTGCCATGCAATCGCGCACAGGTGTGACTGTATTTGTCGCCCCCGGGCCTGATGTCACCATGACAACGCCGACTTTGCCGCTAGCGCGCGCATAGCCTGAAGCCATAAAGCCAGCACCCTGCTCATTAGCGGGTACGATCAAAGGCATAGCATCATCAGTTTCTGTGTTATATCGAAACACAGCATCGTAAGTTGGCAAAATAGCACCACCGCTATAACCAAAAATAACTTCTGTCTGCTCCTGCGCTAATACTTGGACGATAATGTCTGATCCTGACATTTCTTGATTAGCTAAAGGATGATCTGAGACCTGTTCTATCTCTAATGCTTGTTGTGCTGCACTTCTCATATATTTCGGACTTGTATAGTGAATTAATGTACTGATTAAACTAGATTATTAGAACTAACTTACTTACTTATAAACCATGAGTCAATCATACTGTTGATAGATTTTTATATCTCCCAAATTCTCTTGTTCATTACAATTGCTTGCGCTCGGAAAAGCCTATGGGTTAGGGTTGCTAGGTAAATTATATTATCGCTGAAATAACAGCTCCCACTTACTTGCGAATCTAACATTATGAACGCCACTGACGATGCTAAAAGTTATAAACCCGAAGAATACTTTGTAGAAACTGAACCCTACTATGAGCCAGTCCTCGATGAGGTTGAAGTCTTTGAAGCTGCCTACAAAAACCAACTGCCTATACTTCTCAAAGGGCCAACTGGATGTGGTAAAACCCGTTTTATGGAATATATGGGTTGGAAGATTCAACGTCCCCTAATTACAGTTTCTTGTCATGATGACCTGACGGCATCAGATCTCGTGGGTCGATATCTAGTCACTGGTGGTGAGACTGTGTGGGTCGATGGTCCACTGGCACGCTCGGTGCGATCCGGCAGTATTTGTTACCTAGATGAAGTGGTAGAAGCTCGTAAAGACACTACTGTCGTGATCCACCCCTTATGTGATGATCGTCGTGTGCTCCCCATAGAAAAATTAGGTGAGTTGATTGAAGCACCACAAGAATTTTGCATGGCAATATCATACAACCCTGGTTATCAAAGTGTACTCAAAGATCTCAAGCAGAGTACTCGTCAACGTTTTGTGGCTCTGGAGTTTGATTATCCTAATTTAGAGACCGAGCAGAAGATCATTGAAACTGAAACTGGCGTAGATGCGACTACCGCTAAACAACTAGTTAAATTTGCGCAAATGACCCGCAATCTTAAAGGCAGTGGCCTAGATGAGGGCGCAAGTACTCGTCTGTTAGTCCATGCCGGCAAATTGATCAACACCGGCGTGAGTCCAGTTACTGCTTGTCGTAGTTCTATTTCTCAAGCATTAACGGATGACCCGGACATGTTATCTGCCGTTAACGAACTCAGCTCAACAGTATTCTAAACGCAGTAATTAATGGCCAAAAAAAAGCCAGCATGATAATGCTGGCTAAGCTCTTAACTACAAGAGGAGGAGGTTATTTAGAACAAGGCAACCGCGATTGCGAATGTTGCGGCTAATGTCACGATTAGTGCAAATGTCTCGATT
>CBFHSW010000013.1:0-9011 GCA_965658595.1 Gammaproteobacteria bacterium
AAGTACAGCAATTCATAGAAAAACCCCCACTAGATAAAGCACAAGAATATGTCAACACAGGGCAGTATTCATGGAACAGCGGTATGTTCATGTTCAAGGCTCATGTGTTACTTGAGCAGCTTGAGCAATTTGAGCCTGAAATGATGAAGAATATCATGGCGGCTTTCCAGCAACAGAGCAGTGACTTGGATTTTATTCGTATAGGTCAGACAGATTTTGAGAAATGTGAGAATCAATCAATCGACTATGCTGTTATGGAAAAAACTCAACATGCAGCGGTTGTGCCACTAAGCTGTGCTTGGAATGATGTTGGTTCATGGCATGCTTTATGGGAGTCTTCACCGCTAGATGAACATCGAAATGCTATCGACGGTGATGTCTTAATCGAAGACTGTCAGGGTTGTATGGTGCGAAGTTCACATCGTTTAATTGCTGCTATAGGTCTGCAAGATATGGTGATTGTTGAGACCGCGGATGCGGTTATGATTGCGCCACGAAGTGAATCACAAAATGTTAAGCAACTCACGCTTAAGCTGAAGAATGATCAGCGATCTGAGTTGGATACACACTTAAAAGTATATCGACCTTGGGGCGCATATGAATCGATTGATAGCTCAGAGCGTTTTCAAGTTAAGCGCATTACGGTAAAACCAGGAGAGAAATTATCCCTGCAGAAGCATCATCACCGCGCTGAGCATTGGATAGTTGTTAACGGCACTGCTCGCGTAACCTGTGGAGAGAAAAAGTTCTTGTTGGCTGAAAATGAATCAACTTACATCCCGATAGGCGAAATTCATCGATTAGAGAACCCAGGTAAAATTCCATTAGAGCTTATTGAAGTTCAGTCAGGCACCTACCTTGGAGAAGATGATATTGAACGTTTTGATGATAAATATGGACGTTAGATAATCCTCGCTTTCAAATCCAATATCAACGACACGGTTGATCACAATTCTTGTTATCATTCGGTTTTAGATTTTAGTTAATGCCATGGAAGAAAATTATCAAGCGCATGAAATAGAGGCGCGTGCACAATCATATTGGGATAAAAGCAAAACTTTTAAGGCTGTTGAAGATGAAAGCCGAGAAAAGTTCTATTGTTTATCTATGTTTCCTTACCCCAGTGGTCGCTTACATATGGGGCATGTGCGCAACTACACTATTGGTGACGTGATCAGTCGATATCAGCGTATGCTTGGTAAAAATGTACTACAGCCTATGGGTTGGGATGCTTTCGGACTGCCTGCTGAAAATGCGGCTTTAAAAAACCAAGTGCCTCCTGCGCAATGGACGCATGAAAATATTGACTACATGCGCGATCAGCTTAAGCGCTTAGGTTTGGCTTATGATTGGGAGCGTGAATTAGCCACTTGTACGCCAGAATATTATCGTTGGGAGCAATGGTTATTCACACGCTTGTTGAAAAAAGGTCTGGTATATAAGAAGAAAGCTATCGTTAACTGGGATCCGGTCGACCAAACCGTATTAGCTAACGAACAAGTCATTGATGGTCGTGGTTGGCGCTCTGGTGAGTTAGTAGAACGCCGTGAGATTTCACAATGGTTTCTCAAGATTACCGACTACGCGGATGAATTATTAGAATGTGTTCAGAACTTATCTGGCTGGCCAGAGCAAGTTCGAACCATGCAGGCCAATTGGATAGGCCGTTCCGAAGGCTTACAGTTTAAGTTTGATGTTGAAGGTGATCTTCCTAGTATCGAAGTTTATACCACACGTCCCGATACACTCATGGGTGTCACCTATGTTGCGGTGGCAGCAGAACATGAAATTGCGGCTATTGCGGCTGCCAGTGATCCTAAATGTGCTGAATTTATTGACAAGTGTAAACAAGGCAAAGTAGCAGAAGCCGACATAAGCACAGCAGAAAAACTGGGTATTGCCACAGGCTTGCACGCTGTGCATCCAATAACAGGTGAATTGCTACCTATTTGGATCGCTAATTTCGTGCTTATTGAGTATGGAACAGGAGCTGTAATGAGCGTGCCTGCACATGACCAACGTGATTGGGAATTTGCACATAAGTATGATTTAACCGTAAAGCCGGTTATTTTTGCAAAAGACGAAGCCGTGCAACATGACTTCGTACAGCAAGCTTTCACTGACAAAGGCGTGTTAAAAAATTCAGGTGAGTGGGATGGATTATCATCAGAGCAAGCGTTTATAGCTATTTCTGAAAACATAGAAAAACAAGAGTGTGGTGAGCGTAAAACCAACTATCGTCTGCGTGATTGGGGTATTTCAAGGCAACGCTATTGGGGTTGCCCGATACCGGTTATCTATTGTGACAGCTGTGGAACCGTGCCCGTACCAGAGGCTGACTTGCCGGTCACTTTACCGACCCATGTAGAAGTCACAGGTGCAGGTTCTCCATTGGGAACTATGCAGGAGTTTTTAAATGTTGATTGTCCACAATGTGGTCAAGCAGCAAAGCGCGAAACCGATACCTTTGATACTTTCTTTGAATCAAGTTGGTATTACGCACGTTACTGTAGTCAAGATAATCAGGATCAAATGTTAGATGAACGTGCTAATTATTGGTTGCCAGTAGATCAGTATGTAGGTGGCATTGAACATGCAGTATTGCATTTGCTGTATGCGCGATTTTTTCACAAGCTAATGCGTGATGAAGGGCTAGTCAGCAGCGATGAGCCATTCACGCATTTACTTACACAGGGCATGGTGCTTAAAAATGGCACAAAAATGTCTAAATCTAAAGGTAATACGGTGGACCCCGAGCAGTTGATCGAACGTTTTGGGGCTGATACGGTCAGGCTGTTCACTATGTTTGCGGCACCACCAGAGCACTCATTAGAGTGGGTAGATACAGGGGTAGATGGTGCAGCGCGTTTTTTGAAAAAGTTGTGGCGATTGGTGTATGTGCATTTACAGTCTGAAAATACTCATAGTTTGGATCTGAGCACACTTAATCAAGAACAAAAAGCGCTGCGTCATAAAGTGCATAGCACTCTCCAAAAAGTGACTCGTGATATTGGGGAACGCTACACTTTCAATACAGCGATAGCGGCCAATATGGAATTATTGAATCAATTATCTGCACATAAAGGTGATGCTGACCAGGATAGGGCAGTTTTACGCGAAGGTATAGAAATGATCGTTTTGATGTTGTCTCCTATTGTTCCGCACATCAGTTCAGAGCTGTGGCAACAACTAGGACACAACACGATTGAAGATCAAGCCTGGCCAAAACATGATGAATTTGCACTAGTGCAAGAAACAATTGAGCTAATTGTGCAGGTCAATGGTAAGCTGAGAGATAAAATAGCAGTTCAAGCGGGGGCAGATGATGACTCGATGAGTTCAAGTGCCTTGGCCAGTGAGAAAGTACAAGCATTTGTGGATGGCAAGGAGATCAAAAAAATCATCGTTGTGAGAGGCCGTCTAGTGAATATTGTTGTTTAGATTATCGCTTAAGAAATCATTGGAATAGTTATGAAAAAAATATTGTTAGTTTTAGTTACCGCACTATTATTAAATGGATGTGGATTTAAGCTCGCGACGAAAGCGGATCTTGCACCTATGTTTGATAAGACCAGTGTTAGCCATGAAGCAAATGCTGACGTCATGGCAAATGTTGTTATTTCGCAGTTCAAGGCTAATGATATTGAAATTGTTGAGGTGGAATCAGCTAGTGCAAACCTAACTATTCTGTATGAAACTCAGAATAAAGAAATCTTATCTGTGGACGAGAATGGAAAGGTGCGAGAGTACGAATTGATTCTTCAAGTTGGCATTAGACTCGAAGATGAAAAAGGTAAGGTGCTGATCAAAAATCAAAACATACGCTTATCGCGTGATTTTCTATTTGAAATAGATGACGTGTTAGCCAAAACCAGCGAGCGCGAGCAGATTTATCAAGAAATGCGTGAGGATATTGCCCGATTGATTGTGTATCGACTGCAGGCGATCACGTCTAGTTGAACAGCAGGCAAAAAACTATTCCAAATCAGACAATATACATTTTTTGATTGAATTTTTTTGTTATCTGCGAAGACTGCCCATGAAAATCATCGATAAAAGATTGTCCGCGAAGATTCTCTGAACTGACAGTCATCGGATAAATCACATCCTAAGATCAGCGTGAGGAAATCATATTTGACTAAAATCTTCCTCAGCTAGAAGCTCTAGCCAGAGCCGACAATTTTGGCAATCGCGGCAGAGTCTAGATCAGCACCGCCTTGCTCAATTAGTGTATTCATATAATTTGTGACTAATTCAGCACCTGGCAACGAACAACCACCGGCTTGGGCGCTTTCGGCTGCTATTCGTAAATCTTTTGCATGTAAACTGGCTTTAAATCCTGGTTCATAGCTAGATTCCAGCATGCGTTGACCATGAACTTCCAGTATTTTGCTGTAGGCGAAACCTCCCAGTAAGGCTTCACGAACTTTAGCGGCGTCCACATCCGAACTTTGCGCTAATAAAAATGCCTCTGCTACAGCATTCATGGTTTGTGCTACCAAAATTTGATTGCAGGCTTTCGCTACTTGACCGGCGCCATGATCACCGACATGAATAATATTTTTTCCTAAGCATTCAAATATAGGGTATGCGCGCTCAAAATCAGCTGAGGCCCCACCTACCATGATGGATAAGCTTGCATTTATTGCACCAATTTCTCCACCAGAAACGGGGGCATCCAACATGTGAGCATTGACATTATTGAATTGCTCAGCCATGGAACGCGTGGCCTGTGGAGAGATGGTGCTCATATCTATAACTAATGAGTCTGGCTTGATCGCGCTCAAAACCCCATCTGTACCCACCAAGACTTGTTCAACATCTGCAGTATCGGCCACACATGAGATGATGATATCACTTGCTTCCGCCAGCGCTTTGGGACTCTCATATGCCGAACAACTGTCCTCACACAAATCTGCGATGCTTGCTTTTCTCCGTGCGAAAACATTTACAGCATAGCCTGCTTTGAGAAGATTCTTAACCATGGGCCTCCCCATGATGCCGATACCAATATAACCAATTGTTTGCATGTTAAATCGCCTGCTAAATCCTTTAAATTGGGTATAATAACGTAAACCATCGCATTGTGAATTGGCGTCGCTGAAATTCAATACACTGGACAGTCCATTTGGAAATAAAGACTACTCAACTTATCACTGCTCTCGATCAAGCCCTGTCTCCGGTGTATATGCTATCAGGTGAAGAGCCACTTCAAATCGAACAATCATTGAGCCTTATAAGAGCGTCTGCTCGAGATGGGGGGTATACCGAACGTCAAGTGCTGCATGCTGAGCGTAGTTTTGATTGGACGCAAATCAGTCAACAAACTAACAACATGTCATTGTTTGGCGATAAGAAGATTCTAGAATTAAAGTTGCCTACAGGAAAGCCTGGCACGTCTGGGGCTAAAGCATTGATAGAGTACTGTCAGCAACCTCCAGAAGATGTTTTGTTAATTATCAATAGTGGCAAATTGGAAAAAGCGGCGCTCGGCTCTAAATGGATGCAAGCGATCAATCAAGTCGGAATACATGTGCGTATCTGGCCACTATCAGGTGGTGAGTTGATAGAATGGATACAAACTCGATTACGCGCTGAGGAGCTCAACCATGATCGAGCGAATGCAGAGTATATAGCCTCACGAGTAGAAGGTAATATGCTTGCGGCCGCTCAAGAAATAGAGAAAATGGCGCTGTTATCAATAGACTCAGATCAGCCAACAGAAGCTTGGCTTGCTGATCAGTCAAGATATAGTGTGTTTGATTTAGTGGATAATATCCTTACAGGACAGCGTCCGCAGGTCATCAAAATACTGTCACATTTACAAAAAGAATCGTTCGCACCCACGCTCATATTATGGGGTTTGGCCGAATTATTGCGTGCGGTTTTATATGCCGGTGGACCAGCAGGTGGGAAAGGTGTACAGAATGCATTTATCTACAATAAGCGTAACCAGCTTAATCAACATGTACGTAAATTTACTCCAAACCAGCTGTACACATTATTAGCGAAGTGTGGGCAAATTGATCGCATGATTAAAGGTCGTGCCAGTGGTGATGTATGGCAATCGTTTGCTGATGTATCGCTTAAGCTCGCGCGCTAACTAAGGACTCTACAATGAACGAAAAAACAATCAATACTCATGATTATATGCAGTCGCTTGGACGGCAGGCGACAGCTGCGGCCAGACAAATGTCTCAGGCATCAACAGCAACCAAAAACTCTGTATTACAGGACCTTGCGGCACGCATCATGGATCAACAACAGATATTGACTAAGGCTAATCAGATGGATCTTGAGGCAGGTGCGGCAAAGGGGCTGGACGCTGCTCTATTGGATCGTCTGGAGTTAACGCCTGCACGTATTCAATCCATGGCTGAAGGCTTGATGCAGATTGCCTCTTTACAGGATCCAGTCGGTGAGATTTCGGATATGGCATCGCGTCCATCAGGCATACAAGTCGGTCAAATGCGAGTTCCATTGGGCGTTATTGGCATAATCTATGAATCACGTCCTAACGTGACGGCAGATGCAGCCGGCTTATGCCTGAAATCAGGTAATGCCGTGATACTGCGAGGTGGCTCTGAGGCAATACATTCCAATCGTGCAATAGGGGAACTTATTCAACAAGCACTCAAACAGGCAGGACTGCCCGAAACCGCCGTACAAGTAGTGGCAGTTACAGACCGAGATGCTGTGCATGAATTACTCACTATGGATCAGTACGTGAGTGTGATTGTCCCTCGAGGTGGCAAGGGGCTTATCAAGCGAGTAAGCGCTGATGCTACTATTCCAGTAATCAAGCATTTGGATGGCAACTGTCATGTGTATATTGATCAGCAAGCTGATCATGAAAAAGCTATCGCTATAACCATCAATGCTAAAACTCATCGCTATGGTGTGTGTAATGCGATGGAAACACTATTAGTGCATCAATCTTTAGCTGTAGAGCTATTACCGCGGTTGGCCGAAGTGTTCGCGCAACATGCAGTTGAACTGCGAGGTTGTGAGCAAACATGTGCAATTGTGAAGCAAGCGCTGGCCGCCACAGATCAAGATTGGTATGAAGAATATCTAGCACCAGTGTTAGCTATTAAGGTGGTGGATGATATAGATCAAGCCATTGATCATATTGAAATGTATGGTTCACATCATACGGACGTGATTGTGACTGAGAATTTTACTGCCGCACAACAATTTTTACGTGAGGTGGATTCTAGTTCGGTAATGATCAACGCATCTTCACGTTTTGCTGATGGATTTGAATATGGTTTGGGAGCTGAAATAGGTATTAGCACTGATAAAATACATGCGCGTGGTCCAGTAGGATTAATTGGCCTCACTTCACAAAAATATATAGTTATTGGAGATGGAACCATACGTGAGTGAATCCAAGGCCAGTCAACCAGATAGACCCCGCAAAATAAGGATGGGTATATTAGGTGGGTCGTTTGATCCAGTTCACTTTGGACATATCAAACCTTGTCTACAAATGGCGCAGGACTTCGATTTAGCCTCGATTAGGCTATTACCATGCAAAGTATCTCCTTTTAAAACATCTCCTCATTCAACGCCCAAGGCCTCAGTGCAGCATCGGCTCATGATGTTGTCATTAGTTGCCTCTGCTAATAACCTGATACAGGTCGATGAACGTGAATTGAGACGAGAAACACCTTCTTACACCTATTTAAGTCTGCGTGAGATGGTGGATGAGTTTGGTGATCAAGTGACATTGTGTTGGATTATGGGTATGGATGCGTTAAATGGCTTTCCGGATTGGTTTAAATCCGATGAAATCATGGAGCTATGTCATATACTAGTGATGCCAAGACCAGGCTACGAATTAGATTTAAGTGCTCAACATAATATTTGGATAGAGAAATACCTCAGTGATGATATTGAACTATTAGAACAAAAGTCAGCGGGACACATATTTATTACTTCTGCACAAATGCTAGATATTTCATCAACGCAAATAAGAGATACTATAGCCTCTGGGAAGCAACCGCGATATTTAGTGCCCGGTGGTATTTGGAATTACATACAAAGAAATCATTTGTACGGTGCTAGTGAGTAACTAGCATTTAACAACTATCTGATGATATATACTTTCAGATAATTATTTTAAGGAGATAGAGTGGAATTAGAGCAACTGCAAACTTTAGTGATCGATGCTCTGGAAGACGTCAAGGCAAACCAACTGACATCAATCGATGTTAGAGGTAAGCTTGATATCACTGACATGATGATCATCGCGAGTGGAACATCAGATCGGCATATTCAAGCGCTCGCTGAGAATGTTGTCATGAGTGCTAAAAAATCTGGCGCCACGATTGTTGGTGTTGAAAAAGATCAATCATGGATGTTGATCGATTTATATGACGTAGTGGTTCATATCATGCTGCCTGAAACACGAGAGTTCTATGATTTAGAAAAACTATGGTCATTTGACGGTAAGACAGAGTCGCTGACTGTAAACTAAGGCATGCATTTTTCACTGATTCATGTGAGTGATAGGCCCAGCGCTTGGGTCGAAGAAGCGTGTCAGCTCTACATTAAACGCATGCCGTCAGAATTTAAATTCTCTATGGTGGCAATTGCTCCTCTAAAAAGAACAAAAAACTCTCATATAGAAACGATACGTGCAGAAGAATGGGCACGCATACGCTCTAAAGTTCCCTCATCTACTCGTTTAATTTTATTAGATGAACGAGGTAAAAGTTATACTTCAAAAACATTCTCGGTGCAGGTTCAAGCGTGGCAACACAGTGGGCAAAACGTAGCGTTTGTAATTGCTGGTGCTGATGGAGTTAATCCTGAAAATAGACGTGAAGCAGACTTATGTGTGTCTTTGTCAGATATGACCCTGCCACATGATATGGCTCGTTTATTCATGATTGAACAGCTTTACAGGGCATGGTCTATTTTAGCTAACCATCCTTATCATCGCGCCTAAACAATCATCTGCTTGAATGTCAGAAATGTTAATTCGTGTCATAATTGGTCCTTAA
>CBFHSW010000014.1:0-9674 GCA_965658595.1 Gammaproteobacteria bacterium
CACTGGCCGGATTGATAAATGCAGTATTTGCCAATAGTTTTGATGATATTTCTTTGATACCAACATTTGTGTTGACACCACTTACTTATCTTGGTGGTATTTTCTATAGTATTGATATGTTGCCAGAATTTTGGCGCCAAGCATCATTGCTCAATCCAGTGTTATATATGGTGGATGCATTTAGAGCTGCGATGCTGAATGTTCACGATATCAATGTCAGTGTGTCACTGATGATTATCGTAAGCTTCGTGGTGATTTTGTATGCGGTGGCGAGTGTGTTGCTGCGCAAAGGTATTGGTATCAGGAGCTAGAATCAGCGCTCTTGGCAATTGCTTTTATTGCATTTTCCGTAGATGATCAGAGAATGATCAGTAATATCAAATCCAGCCTCTTCTGCGATCTGATGCTGCTTCTCTTCAATCTCAGAATTGACGAATTCAACAATCTTGCCACATTGAATACAGATTAGATGATCGTGGTGCTTACCACGGTCCAGTTCGAATACGCCTTGACCACCTTCAAAATGATGACGTATGACCAATCCTGCTGACTCAAACTGAGTGAGAACACGATAGACAGTTGCTAGGCCTATGTCTTCATCAGAATCCATTAATAAACGATAGATATCTTCCGCGCTCAAATGGGCTTTTGTTGAGGACTCTAATATCTCCAGTATCTTCATTCTCGGAAGAGTTACTTTTAAGCCTGCTTTTCTAAGGTCCTGATTTTCCATTATTGTTTGATTCCAACGGTTGAAGTGCAATTATAGCAATCTTGAGTCAGCTATTACTTCACAATGATAACAATATTGTATGAGACACGATATCTAAACTACTCATTTTTATTGCGTTCACGGAAATATCTTAGGTTCCGCATGAGGTTGATTACTGCATGCTCAAAGGTCTGTTCACCATTGAACTTACAATAATCTAATAACCAAGTTTGTATCTGGGATACGTCTTTATTGTTACCTAGAATTGAATAGGTATCGTCTTGAGTAAGATTATAGGCCGTCATGTAGCCTGCGAGCCAGCTCAAATAATAGGACGCAGAGTCATCATATTCATATACAAATGCCTTACAGCTGTTATTGCCTAAGCCCATGGTATTGTATTCACCCGTGGCATCTTTAGCGATGAGTTTGCTGGGCATAAGAAGGATCAAGCCGATCAGAAGGAGTGCTTTGATCATGGAGCTATATTTAAGAATACTTATTAACATATCAATGTAAGTATCTGATAATTATATTATTTAGAAATAAAAAACCCGCCTTTCGGCGGGTCTTGAATTCGCCCGATTGCCACATATTACGATCGACAATTTATGATTTTTTTATTACCTGCTTGGCAAGCTTGTCTTCGTTTTATGGGTACGGCGTTAGTGCTGTCGATTCTCAGGCTTATTATTGATGTTATGGTGCCCAAGGTCTCATCCAGATGTTCAGATTAGCATATCTTTTCGCGTTGTAAATGATTAATTTTTATTCTTTTAGTAACAATGGCCTAAAAAAATATCGTGACTGTACGAAAAGCAACCAATTCTTCGAGGGAAGAAAATCGTCAAAAGAATGCACTAAGGTGCTATTAATATGTAAAGTATTACTCTAGATATGCATTATAAGCCCATGTTTTTGAGTGATATAAGTACTCTAGATATCACCTTAGTCACAAATATACTTACCCTGTTCTCATCATATTCTGGTGCGGTTGATGTTAATACCCTGTGCTTTAATCTGACCAAGGTGATTATGAGTTAATCAAGCCAACTCGACCATATCATTTAAATGGAATTAATATTTGAAGGGTTTTTCTATTCACACCAGAGAATGTTATCGCTTGCTCGATGTGTGTGCGAGATAAGCCAAAAAAAAGCCTCTAGTGAAGAGGCTTTTTTAATACTGTTATTGTGCAAAACTCTCACACGAAGCTTAACTTGTTCTAAGTTTCACGTGAGGCACGCTTGCGCTCATGCTCTAACAGATGCTTTTTACGTATACGTATGGACTCTGGCGTGACTTCTACTAGCTCATCATCGTCAATAAACTCTAAGGCATACTCGAGTGTGACGTTGATAGGTGTGGTGAGCACAATATTCTCATCTGTGCCGGAAGCGCGCACGTTGGTGAGTTGCTTACCCTTGAGAGGATTAACCGTAAGATCATTATCTCTGGAGTGAATACCTATCACCATACCCTCGTACACTTCTTGACCATGTGAAACCATCAAACGACCACGCTCTTGTAAGGTAAATAACGCATATCCAGCGACTTTACCCTGACCATTGGCAATTAACACGCCGTTCATACGCTGACCGATGCTGAGTGGAATACCCGGGCCATAATGATCAAATACGCTATACAAAAGACCAGTGCCAGAGGTCAAAGTCAGAAATTCTGTCCTGAAACCGATCAATCCACGCGCTGGAATAATATAGTCTAAACGCACGCGTCCTTTACCGTCGGGTTCCATGTTTTTGAGGTCTGCACGGCGTTCACCGAGCTTTTCCATGACTGATCCTTGATGATTGGTCTCTACATCCACCGTCAGTTGCTCATATGGCTCAGATTTATTACCGTTTTCATCAACTCGCACGATGACTTCTGGGCGCCCTACCGCTAACTCATAGCCCTCTCGACGCATAGTTTCGATAAGAACTGATAAATGCAGCTCTCCACGACCAGATACACGGTATTTTTCCGCATCTTCTGTGATTTCTACCCTCAAGGCGACGTTATGCTTGAGTTCTTGTTGTAAGCGATCCCATATATTACGGCTGGTGACATACTTACCCTCTTTACCTGAAAAAGGTGAAGCATTGGGTTGAAAAGTCATACTGATGGTCGGCTCATCGACGCTCAAAGGCTTGAGGCCCTCAGGATTGTCTGGATGACACACAGTATCGGAGATATCTAATGGATCGATACCAGTGATAGCGACAATATCACCCGCGCTGGCTTCATCGACCTGCACTCGTTCCAAACCATGGAAACCTAAAATTTGTAGTAACTTACCTTTGCGAGAGTTGCCTTCACGATCGACTATAGCCACAGGCATATTGGTTTTGACTGTGCCACGCTTAATACGACCAATTCCGATTACACCCACATAGCTGTTGTAATCCAGAGTCGATACCTGCATTTGGAATGGACCTTCGCTATCTACGTCTGGTGCATTCACTTTCTCAATAATGGTTTCCAACAAAGGATCCATATTTCCTTCTCGGATGCTAGCATCATGCCCAGCAAAACCATTTAAGCCTGAGGCATACACCACAGGAAAATCGAGTTGCTCATCCGTAGCGCCTAATTGATCAAAAAGGTCGAAAGTTTTATCTAATACCCAATCTGGTCTGGCGCTATCACGGTCGATCTTATTGATGACTACGATAGGCTTAAAGCCCATAGCAAAGGCTTTTTGTGTGACAAAGCGGGTTTGTGGCATGGGGCCATCTACAGCATCGACCAATAGTAGTACTGAGTCCACCATTGAGAGAACGCGCTCCACTTCTCCGCCAAAATCTGCGTGTCCGGGTGTGTCGACGATATTGATTCGATAATCGTTCCAAGTTATCGCCGTATTTTTGGACAAAATAGTAATTCCACGTTCTTTTTCCAGATCATTAGAGTCCATGACGCGATCTTGTGGAGTATTTCGCATGTCCAATGTGCCGGATTGCTGGAGGAGTTGATCCACCAATGTGGTCTTACCATGATCTACGTGAGCGATAATGGCGATATTACGGAGTTTGATAGTCACTAGCGGATTCCTTGCTGTCGAATGCCGGTGGATTATACAGACCCAGCTTCCAATTAATAGCGTTATTCCTGATAGGTTTTCAGGGGCTTGTGATTGTATCCTCATGGCTCACTGGACTATGATGATTTATCACAGAAACAGATGCTTACCATGCCTAATCGCACACTGGTTATTCAGTCACATAAGACACCCCTACCTGATAAATGGCTACAATTATGTTGTGACTCAGTGCGTCATTGGGCACAGATTAATAATTATGATTATGAGTTCATTGGTGACGAGTTATTTGATTGCCTGAGCCAAGAGATATTAGATAAAACTGTCTCTCAGCGAGTGATCGCCACCGATCTAGCACGTTTATATGTATTGCGAAATCGATTAAGCACGGATAAGAATGGCAAGGATTATGATCAGGTAATCTGGTGTGATGCTGATTTTTATATTTTTGCTCCACAGCATTTTCATCTCATTGATGCTCCCTATGCGCTAGGACGTGAGGTATGGGTTCAATATGACTCACAGCAAAAGTTGCGCTGTCATGTAAAAGTGCATAACGCGTTCATGATGTTTAACAACAATAATATGTTTTTAGACTTCTATATTGATACAGCAACTCGACTGGTCAATAAGAATACTGGATCGATGAGCCCTCAATTCATAGGGCCTAAATTACTCACTGCATTACATAATGTTATTCAATGTCCGGTGCAGGAAGATGCCGCCATGCTCAGCCCATTACTCATCCAGGCATTGGCACAAGCTCCATCCACTCCCTCAAAAGCACTCGAGCTCATGCAGCAGCGTTCGAGCGTGACACCTGCGGCTGCCAATCTTTGCCATTCCCTATATGTTCGAGGTGAAGTCACAACGGATAAGTTGCACGCGTGTTGTGCTCATCTAGCGCAGGTATTTGTCCATGATTAGTGTTGTGTTAATGATACTCTCCTTTCTAACACTACATTTTCGTTAATTTCTGGCGATTAGTGGCATGTCTCTGGCGTGTCTCATACCGGAAACACCTATGTTTAATAGATGTAAACCTCTTGTTGGGTGGACAAAAATACCAATGAGTGAAGCTTGTGAGCACATTCTTTACACTGCTCGGCATGTCAACTTGTTACCTAATAATCAATACCAAAAAGATCAGTACCAATGCTGTGGTTTCACTGGGTTTTTCCACGCCTGTAGAATTGACTGATCAGGGACTAAAGATAAACATTACTGAGGATCTCTCTCTGACTTCTCAGTTCCAGGCCTGTGATCAATTCATCAATCACAACTTAACCAGCTGCGTATTGCTATCTAATCAATGGCCAGGGGATCTGTGTCGTGTGGTTTTCAGTCCACATGGTGAAGATGCAATGGTGCCCAGACGTCTCAACCAAATCATCAATCAGATTGGTTTCAATATAGAAACACAGGAACGCGCAAATTGATGATGTATTGATGTGCCATTGATAATTTGAGTAAGAAACTTTATGGTGTTTTTAGGGTCTTTGACTTACACAAACATATTTACGCCAAGGTGCTGAATGGATATAAATCTCGATACGGGTAAGCTCTACATCTTCATTGTTGGTTTTGTACTATTTCTCATTCTAGAAACCTTGCTTGCCACTAGGAAACTTAAAAAGCCCAAACATCAGCGTCTGCTGTTTCATCTTGGTGTGGCCGTTTTTAATACCATCACCATTAGGTTATTTCTCTATGTTCCGTTCTTGTTATGGGCAGTCTATGTGGATGAACAAGGTTGGGGAATTTCTCGTTGGCTAGGCCTATATGGATGGACTGAGATACTTTTGTCATTAGTAGTGTTAGATGTATTTGATTACTTTTGGCATCGTGCTAACCATAGGGTGAGTTTTTTATGGCGATTCCATAAAGCTCATCATTCAGATACTGAAATGGATGTCACAACTTCACTTAGGTTTCATCCTGGTGAATTGATTATATCCTCGATAGTAAAAGGGTCTTGGATCCTGATCTGGGGCCCGACGATAGTGGCCTGGTTTTTATTTGAAATGTTAGTGAGCTTGTGTGCTCAGTTTCATCATTCTAATCTCGACTTTCCCAACGTTATTGAAAAGCCATTAGCTTGGTTGTTAGTCACACCACGTTATCACTTAGCGCATCATTTAGTTGATAGACAATTTGGAGATGCCAACTTCTCCACCATACTCTCTGTATGGGATAAGATGTTTGGCACTTACTCAATACCACCGGATAATGACACTATACGCAATGGTCAATACATCATTGGCTTGCCTGAAAATAGAGAGGTGGCCTTTAAGCCTATTGAATTATTGAATGAACCTCTTAAAAACAGAAACTTAAACATTACTTAATCATTAAACAATTACGATACACTACCAACCACGAAAACACTAGGAGACACTATGAAAATACTCATCGCATTATTGTTAGCTATCCCAATGCTGGTTACAGCTGGCGAACATGCTGGCAAAGCAGCCGAGCACGCTGGCCATGCTGCTGAAGAGAAATCAGCAGAGCATGCAGGAAAAGCAGCTGAGCACGCCGGTCATGCTGCTGAAGAGAAAGCATCAGAACATGCAGGTAAAGCGGCAGAGCATGCTGGGCATGCTGCAGAAGAGAAACATGAACACTAGATTTTTCTTGATAGCGCAACGATTAATACTACTCACACTTTTAAGTGTGGGTGGTGTTAGTGTGATGAGCGCAGAATCAACCACCCCAGTTAAAAAATATTATGTGCAAGACATCAAAGATGCCATGTACGAGCACATTAAAAATCATGCGGATGAAGATGGTATTTTCCGACTCAGAGATGAAAAAACCAACGAGATTTTAGAATTAGAATTTGTGAAAATTCATAATCCCGTTCGACAAATCAACGACTATATCTATTTCGCTTGTACTGATTTTAGAGTCCATAATGAACCACGCAAGCTTTATGATCTGGATTTTTGGATGGACATTGAAACCGGTGAGTTGCGCATTTACCAGACCAAAATTCATAAAGAACCTCGCAAGTCACTCATTTATGGTTGGTATAAACAGCCTCGATACACCTTTGTTAACGATACTGTCGTGCCTCTTTATTGATATTCAATAATGTCTGACGGCATACTCATCTCATCTTCATATATTTCTTAGCTTTGAGTAATTTCTTTACATACTTTCTCATGGTTTTTGGCATACGCCGTTTTTTCATAATCACTTCGCCATAAGCAAATAACTGATTGTGTGTGACACCGCGTTTGAATACTCGGCGTAAGTGAAAATTACGAATAGTCGTGATAGCGCGGTAAATGCGCAGACTCTTAGTGCGTAAATCAGCTGAACATAGCGTGTTAATAAACATGGCTTTACTCAGATAGTGAGACACCTCAAGGACACCCCGCTGAAAGAAATAGTTATGATCATGATGTATAGCCATCTCACCTTCGACACAGTGCCTAACTGGTTGATGAGGATATTCTCTCTGATAACCAACAACAGACCCTTCTGCACTGTTACAGAGTATCTCTAGGACAACAATATCTTTTAATTTACGCCAATCTTTTGCATTTTTATTGGCATCATATAAATAAGCACTTTTAGACACATTGTTTGCTTGATAATTGATAAGTTTGTCCATACATAAGTATTTCCCAAAATAGTGATGCTTCGGCAGTAAGTAAGCAATATTATCTTGAATGGTGCCGCGCCAACCGACATCTACAAATAAGATATTTTTCGAGTCCTTTCTGCCTATCCCTTCACTGCTAAGATAGTTCAATAATGCGTCTTGCTGTTGTTGACGTTCATACTCGCAAAGATTAATAAAGTTTTCATCAGAGAATAGCGCAATCATCTCATGATCAAGCCATAGCTTCTTACGCTTTTTATATCTATCAATTTTCTTGTGTTGAATGTAACTGCGTATTTCTGGTGTATTGATATTTAATGTACACAATAATCCATGCAGTGACATTGTGTTGACTTGTTTCCAGACCTTCATCATCTCCGGCAGGCTGACTTGTTTGAATGAAGCCAGAAATGTACTGGCACGGCTCACTTCTAGATGTCGTCCCTCAGGCAAACCCAATTGAGGATCGATATTTTTTTTGAGAGCATCATATATTTGTTTAAGAAAAGCGCCCTCTCGACTAAGAAAATATACCGCATTGATATCATGCTTAATTATCTCTTCGTTAATGCTTTGGATGAATCCTATGAATAGTTGTGAATACTGAATGCCAAGTCGATAGGGGCGATAATGCTCAGTGGTGAGATTCTGTGAAGATTTAGAAATTTGTATAGCATCTTTAAGTTGTTCAGAGAAATATGATTTTGGATGTTGATAAAGTTTTTCACGTCGACATCTGGCAGCGTGTTGTGGTTCTGGTCGATACAGATGAGCGGCTATACCCAATGACTTCGGCATCTTAAAGTCACTCAATTTGCTGTCACCAATATGAATATGATCTTGAGGTGTTATTGCTAATGTCTGATGTAGATATTTGAATATTGAGCCAGTGTGTTTGTTACATTTGACGTCACAAGAGCTAATACCTTGTGTGTATCGCTCCGGCACATCCGCATATATTAGTAGCTCAGTAATGGTATTGGCCGACATATAGAAATCACTCAAAAACATAAATTCATCGGCCTCAATGCCGTCTAGAGTCTCTTCTATATCTGGATCTTTGCTTAGCACTTGTTTTTCAAAACCGATCTCATAATCAATAATCTGCGCTATCAGTTCATTATGTTCGCTTTTGTCTGGACACAACACATTGACCATAGCTTGAATGACCTGCTCAATATGGTACTCACCATAATGGCTATTTTGAACGCTATCCTGATAGAGTTGTTTTTCGAATGCTCGACGTAACTTATGCACGTGCAAGTGATCAGGTAAGAGCTTTTTAATATGACCTGAACATAATTTGAAGAAATATTTTGAGGTAGCTAGTTTAATTGCATCTGGATGGACTTCTCTCCTGAGCAATGTATCCCATACATCGATCGTGAGTATCTTTGTCATAGTCAACCTAGTAAGTCTGTCGTCCCTTTTGTATGTGACTTATTATGTGGTGAACTAATGATCCGAATCAAGATGTGACTAAATTCTAAGAAATGGATAATAAATAGCCTATAAGTATTTGATTGAATGAAAATTAGCGCTAGCGCGTTGACAGGTGTAACAAATCAACTACAATGTGCGATCTTATCGACATGCGGGAATAGCTCAGCTGGTAGAGCGCAACCTTGCCAAGGTTGAGGTCGCCGGTTCGAACCCGGTTTCCCGCTCCATTCTATGATTTGTATAAAACTCAGCCGATAAGATGGCTTTCATTTTGTTAGATAAGCATCCCGGCGAGTTGGCAGAGTGGTGATGCAGAGGCCTGCAAAGCCTTGTACAGCGGTTCGATTCCGCTACTCGCCTCCAAAATGACTACCACATAATATCCATCACATGCCCGGGTGGCGGAACTGGTAGACGCAAGGGACTTAAAATCCCTCGGTAGAAATACCGTGCCGGTTCGATTCCGGCCCCGGGCACCAATTTTGGGTGTTAAACCCAAGTCATCGTACTGATTTAGCTTTAGTGTTTAACTTACTGCTATGAGGTACGGTAGACAATGCGGGAGACAATCAACAACCCACCCTACACCTTTACTAAACGAGTACACAACGAGGTATCTATTACTTCAGTCATTTAGTCCCACATGACATTCGTTATTACTACAAACAACCAAGAATTGTTCAATCATTAAGAACACGTTCTAAGAAAGACGCAGCAAAGTATTCAAAGCTGCTAACACATCAACTAGATACTTACTGGTCAGAACTTAGAATTAATCAGCCTGATATCCCCTGCTCCAACTTTCTATTGAATCAACCCACTGAAGTCACTTTGCGTATTGCATTGGATACCTACTTCACTATTAA
>CBFHSW010000015.1:0-2850 GCA_965658595.1 Gammaproteobacteria bacterium
ATTAAAGAGTCTGCATGCAAATGAGAATGCTTATCATTGTATTTGCTATCGTTAATTCTTCTCATGACAATTATCAAGAAGTGAAAGAAAAACCCTTTCAATGGGATTGCGCCAACTATCTTTGGTGAGTTGCTAATTGGAGCGAATAAACATGAATGCCACAGATATAGGAATTATTTGAGGAGAATCATCCAATATTCATGAAATAGTATGTAATTGAGGACAGATATTGATTAAAAAGTGGGTAATTAGTTGCTCATTGTCCAAGTGTTAAATATAATCACCGCAGATTTAGATGTAGATGAATAATAGAAAATATTTTGAAAGCCCCTTTTGGGGCTTTTTTGTTGTCTGGTCAAAATAAACCGGCGTTATTAGGAGATAGCTATTGAGGGTTGATTCCCAGAGTTTAGAATCATTGTTTGACCCGATTGTGACAGGCTTAGGCTACCAGCTGTGGGGAATTGAATATCGAAGCTCTCAAAAGCACGCACTCATAAAAATATTTATAGATCATGAGGATGGAGTCACACTAGATCACTGTTCTGAAGTCAGTCATCAAGTCAGCGCTATTCTCGATGTAGAAGATCCAATCACAGTGCCATATACCTTAGAGGTATCGTCACCAGGTGTTGAGCGTCCATTGTTAAAGCTTGCGCACTATCAGCGCTACATAGGCTCGGAGATTAAGGTTAGATTGATTTGGGCACTAGATGGACAAAAGAATTTTAAAGGTGAACTCCTTCGAGTGGAGTCGGACAATATAACCATGTTGGCTGATGAAGTAGAAGTGAGTTTTTCAATTGATACAATAAAAAGAGCGCACTTAATTTATCTCTAGAAATAGATTCTGAGAATTAGCTTAAGAGTAGGAATATGCAGGTATGAACAAAGAAATCTTATTGGTTGCTGAAACGGTCTCAAATGAGAAGGGTGTCGATCAGGAAGTTATTTTCCAAGCGATCGAAGCAGCTCTAGCAACAGCTACACGCAAGAGATATACACAGGACATAGAGGTCCGAGTGGAGATTGATCGTGAATCTGGTGACTACAACACCTATCGCCGCTGGTTAATTGTGGATGACGAAGATCCTGAATTTGAATCGCCCGAAAAACAAATTCTCTATAGCTACGCGATACAGAAAAAAGCTGATGCTGAAATTGGTAAATATTTGGAAGAAGATATTGAATCAGTTTCATTTGGAAGAATCGCAGCCCACACCGCTAAACAGGTTATCGTGCAAAAAGTACGAGAGGCTGAGAGAGCCCTGATCGTGGATGCCTTCAAAGATCGTGTGGGTGAATTGGTCATGGGGATTGCAAAACGTACAGAACATAGTGGCATTTTCATCGATCTTGGTGGCAATGCTGAAGGCTTTATTCCTCGTGAAGATATGATTCCACGTGAATCTATTCGACCTGGAGATAGAGTTCGAGCTTACTTGAAAGAAGTGCGTTCAGAAATGAAAGGACCCCAGTTATTTTTGACCCGAACAGCACCTGAATTTCTCATCGAGCTCTTCAAGTTAGAAGTTCCTGAAGTGGGTCAAAATGTCATTGATGTATTAGGTGCTGCTCGTGATCCGGGCTTGCGTGCCAAGATTGCTGTTCGTTCATCTGATCCTCGCTTAGATCCTGTTGGCGCTTGTGTGGGTATGCGAGGTTCGCGTGTTCAATCCGTCTCTAATGAATTGGCGGGTGAGCGTATTGATATTATTCTTTGGGATGAAAACCCTGCTCAATTTGTCATTAATGCAATGTCGCCGGCAGTCACTTTATCGATCGTATTAGATGAAGAATCCAACAGTATGGATATTGCCGTCGAAGAAGAAAAGCTTTCTCAAGCCATTGGACGCGGTGGTCAAAACGTCAAACTTGCCAGTGAACTCACAGGTTGGACTTTGAATGTCATGACTGAGAGTCAGGCAGAAGAAAAGAGTGAAGGCGAAATGCGCGTGCTCCAAGAGCTATTCATGGAGAAGCTAGACGTTGATGAAGAAGTGGCTGCAATTCTTGTTCAAGAGGGTTTTTCTACTGTTGATGAAATCGCATATGTTCCGCCTAAAGAACTACTCGAGGTGGAAGAGTTTGATGAGCAAATTGTTGATGAACTTCGAGGACGAGCTCGAGATGCACTGTTAACACAAGCGATTTCTGGTGAGTCAGATGAATTACCAGAGCCTGCTGAAGATCTATTGAACATGGAAGGTATGAGTCGAGATTTAGCATTTGAACTTGCGGCACGTAAAGTCATCACTATGGAAGATTTGGCTGAGCAGGCCATTGATGATATCTCAGATATCGAAGGTTTAGATGATGACAAAGCGGGTGAACTGATTATGCAAGCACGTGCTCCATGGTTTGCAGAAGAATAACTAAATAAACAGAGGATACATGGCAAAAGTCACTGTAAAACAACTTGCGGAAGTCGTCGGAACTCCTGTCGATAAACTGCTAGAACAGCTGCAAGATGCTGGCTTAAGCTTCACGGCGCCTGATGATGAAATTTCTGATAGTGAGAAGCTACAGTTACTGGAATACTTGCGTCAAAGTAAGGGTTCTAAACTGGAAGGTGCCGGTGATGGTAAGAAAATCACTCTACGCAGAAAGAGTACTTCCCAACTTAAAGTATCAGGTGGGGCGGGAAGAGCCTCAGCAACAAAAACGGTTAACGTAGAAGTTCGTAAGAAGAGAACTTATGTCAAACGCAGTGAGTTGATTGAGCAAGAAGAAGAGAAAAAGCGCTTAGAAGAGGCTGAAAAGCAACAGATTCTTGATCAAGAACGTGCTGAACAAGAACGTATTGAGGCTGAGAAAGAAGCTCTACGACTCGCTGAAGAAAAGCAACGT
>CBFHSW010000016.1:0-6968 GCA_965658595.1 Gammaproteobacteria bacterium
ATCTAAGTGCCAGGTCTCTAGATATGCACACATTGCACCTTTGCGCTTACCACCTTGGTTAACAGCTACAGCGGTATCGTTCGCCACTTTGAGGAAGGGCACTACACCCTGTGATTTACCATTGGTTCCTTTAATGTGAGAACCCATGGAACGCACACGTGTCCAGTCGTTCCCGAGCCCACCTGCGAACTTCGACAGCATGGCATCATCTTTAATTGCGTCGAAAATACCAAATAGATCGTCAGGCACAGTGGTTAAGTAGCATGAGGATAACTGAGGACGGAGTGTGCCTGAGTTAAACAATGTCGGAGTTGAGCTCATGAAGTCGAACGAGCTGAGTAATTGGTAGAATTCGATAGTACGTTTTTCGCGCTCGATTTCGTTAATGGCAAGACCCATGGCTACACGCATGAAGAACGCTTGGGGTAACTCGATGCGTATTTCTCCTTCAGTATGAATGAAGTAGCGGTCATAGAGAGTCTGTAGACCTAGATAAGTGAATTGATAATCACGCTCAGGCAGTAAAGCCGCACCAAGTGCATCTAAATCGTATTCTTCAGCCAACTTGCGATCCACAAGTTCTAGATCAGCGGCTGTGTGTATGTAAGATTTGAAGTAATCACTGTAGCCTGCTGCCATTTCTTCTTGAGTGGCAATCACTGGTGAGCCGCTTAGCTGAGTGAGCGCTTCGCTACGGCAAGTATCAAGCAGTAAGCGTGCAGCTACGTAAGTGTAGTTGGCTTCTTTCTCGATCAATGTGCGCGCACTCATGGTGAGTGCTTGGGCAACATCAGATTCGGGCACACCTTCATATAGATTGCGCAGGGTTTCATCAATAATCGGCTGTGGATCTACATCGTCTAAATCTCTGCAAGCGTCTGTGACTACGGTCTCTAAACGCTTGATATCTAATGGTTTTAGATCACCATTAACGTCTTTAACTTGGAGGCTAGTGTGGGTATCTTGAGTGCTATTGTCAGTATCTTGATCAGCGAGCTTCTCAGCGCGTTCTTGAGCACGGCGTTCACGGTAGAGTACGTAATCACGCGCGACTTTATGGTAGCCAGCACGCATGAGGGACAGTTCTACACCATCTTGAATGTCTTCAATGTGAAAAGTGCCGCCATCGGGGCGGTTACGGGTCAGCGCGATTTCAACTTTAGAAGTAATTTCTTCGACAGCTTCGTGCACGCGTGATGAGGCGGCGGCTTCACCACCTTCAACGGCTAGGAAGGCTTTTGTGACTGCAATCTTGATTTTATCGCGATCAAATGTAGTAATTTTTCCATTACGACGAATAACACGGTATTGTCCGGGCGCAGTGGTTTGTAGTTCATGTTCTGGTGCTGCCTGTGTATAAGGCATGCCAGAATCTTTTTCATAAGTTGGCGTAGTATTGTCCGATTGCATTGGTTAATTCTCTCTCAGAGCGTTGATATAGTTATTGTTGTTCTCAGATGAGCGAAATCGTCTCTCCCCGATCTAATAAACACTATAAGTTGAGGTAGGGAGAGTCGTCAACCCCAACATATTGTGGAAAGGGCGGTGTACGGGTTGGGTGTAAGCTGTGGATAAAATGTGAGAAAAAATGCTAATAATGAAAAAATTGTTTAGATTCCTATAGTTATTAAAGGGTCGTTAAATAATTCAATTAGCGTATTAGAGAACGTTAATATGGCGTTAGTCATATACAAGAATTTTATTTTAATAATGCCTACTTATTTGGGCGTGCAAGGGACTGAGATTAAACATGATGAGAGGGATGAGCGTAAGAACTGAGGAACCACATAAAGCACGATCAGATTGGAAAAATCTGAGTCTGTTGTTTCCTTATCTCTGGGAGTATCGAGGTCGTATTCTATTGGCGCTGGCCTGTTTGATGCTGGCCAAAGTGGCGACGGTAGGCGTACCCATTTTACTTAAATATATCGTTGACAGTCTGGATGGGGATTTGCTCACACTGCAATTACCGCTGACATTGTTACTGGGCTATGGTGTGTTGCGTTTGAGCACAGCTTTGTTTAATGAATTGCGTGATGTGTTATTCGCACGCGCTCGGTTTCGAGCCATACGACGTCTTTCCACGACGGTTTTGGGCCATTTGCATCAATTATCCCTTGGCTTCCATCTCGATCGACGCACCGGCACGGTTACGCGTGATCTAGAGCGGGGCACACTCAGCCTCAGCTCACTGGCTAATTATTTCATTTTCATCGTCATACCGACCATATTTGAAATCCTATTGGTGACGGCAATTTTATTCGGTTCTTACAACGCGCAGTTCAGTGTGATCACTTTATGCACTGTTGCCGTGTATGTGGTGTTCACGGTGTTTTTCAGTAATTGGCGTATGCATTATAGACACACAGCTAATCGCTTGGATTCAGAGGCACACTCGCGCGCTGTAGACAGTCTGCTTAACTATGAGACGGTAAAATACTTTAATAATGAAGAGTATGAGGTGCGTCGTTACGCAGATACTTTATCAGAGTGGGAGGATGCTACAGTCAAGAGTACTTTCACTATGTCATTACTGAACTTTGGCCAGGCAGTGATTATTGCGCTTGGAGTCACAGTTATTATGATTTTTGCTGCTCAAGGCGTGGTTGATGGAGAGATGTCGATCGGTGACTTGGTGCTAGTTAATGCGCTGATGCTGCAATTATTTTTACCGATGAATATGTTGGGTATCGTGTACCGTCAGATTACCTATGCCCTTGCTGATATGGATCGTCTGGTTAAACTGTTGTCTGAGAAGCCTGAAGTGCAAGATGATGAGTCAGCTCGTGAGCTGCGTGTTTCCGAGTGTGCTATCGATTTCAAGCAAGTGTGTTTTTCGTATCAGCCGGAACGACCGATACTCAAAGGTGTTGATTTATCAATACGTGCGGGTGAAAAGGTGGCAGTGGTTGGGCCTTCGGGTTCAGGCAAGTCGACCTTAGCTCGTCTGTTATTTCGTTTTTATGATGTCACTGAGGGTGAGATCATTATTGATGGTAATAATATTGCCCATGCTACCCAAGACAGTTTGCGCCGTCATATCAGTATGGTGCCGCAAGATACTATGCTGTTTAATGAGTCGATTCGATTTAATATTCAATATGGTAATCCGAATGCAGATGAGGCCGAATTTCAGCAGGCAATTGCCTTAGCTAATTTGGAAAAATTGATTCAGGATTTGCCCGATGGATTGGATACTATAGTCGGTGAGCGGGGTTTGAAGTTGTCAGGTGGAGAAGTGCAGAGAGTAGCGATTGCACGTGCAATTTTGAAAAACCCTAAGATTATTGTTTTTGATGAAGCCACCTCGAGTCTAGATTCTGAAACCGAGAGTGCAGTCATGCAGGCGATCCATCAGGTCACCGAGAATGTTACTTCTTTAATGATTGCCCATCGTTTGTCCACCATTGTGGATGCTGATCGTATCTATGTATTAGAGAAAGGGCGTGTGATTGAGTATGGTACACACAATGAATTACTCTCACATAATCAGCTATACTCGCACCTGTGGGAGTTACAGCAGTCAGATCGTGAAGAATAAATAAAAGTGCACCCTACAAGATACATCCGAGTCACACAATTGAATTAATATTAATCGAGTTTAATACATACTGGCGAGAGTTAAAGATGGAAGAAAAAATTAATCCAGAAACGGATTTAATGGACAGCAGTGGGTGTGCCAGTAGTGAGCCATTCGCACTACGAGTGATGGGTGACAGTATGGAGCCAGAATTTAAAGATGGCTGCATTATTATCATTGACCCATCGGGCAACGCCGCACATGGTAGTTATGTGATCGCAGAAATAGACGGTGAGTATATTTTTCGTCAATTCGTGCAAGAGGGCGATCAGTACATGCTCAAAGCAGTTAATGAAGGTTATCCAGTCACACAACTAGATGATGTGTCAGTTGTACGTGGAGTGGTAACACAGCGTGCGGGCACGCGTCGTACCTATCATAAACATTACGATTAAAATTGAGTCGCTAATACTATCCAATACCCACCAATTAACAATTTTGGCTAATGTGCTTATTTACTGTAGCGATTGAAATAGCGTACGTATAAAAAGAAAATTAATAAGTATAGTGCGATCAGTGAGCCTATTTGGCCTACCTCTAAACTCGGCATATTAATAGTAATGACGCTGGCGATAATGACAGCGACGAGTGCAAAGCGATTACGTTGCCAAGGTTTCATGGATGTCTCCTTAAGATTATTAAAATACACCAGCAGAAATAAACCCTATTAATACTAACAATACGGTTAGGCTGGCGAAGACTAGTAAATATTTCATTGACGATATTAGATGAGAATGGTGGGTGCTTTATTTGACTTTAGAGGCCAAGAAGCTCTCGGCATCATCACCATCAATCGGGTTGGTTTGGTCATCTACCATGTCTTGGTCGAAGTCGTTCCAACCACGCAAACCAGTTTTGAGTGACATGACATGGTTGAATCCCAGCTGTTGTAGCATGTGCGCTGCCATACAGCTGCGCTTTCCAGATCGACAAATCACCACGACTTCTCGATCTCGTGCTGATGATAATTCAGGATCGGTTTCATCATAGCCTTGCTCGCTGGCAGATTCTAAAATACCGCGAGGAATGTTAATAGAATTGGCGATGTGCATGACTTGGTATTCATCCGCTTCACGTACATCTATCATTAGTATATTTTGTTGCTGATCTATTTTTTCAGCTAGATCCCAGGGCATTATTTCAGTAATGAGTGCAGCTGTTTCTGCCACGATTTGGTCAAAGGTTTTCATTTTGCTGTAAATGTATCTGCTGTGGAGCTGTTAATGATGATGGCGGTTATTTTTTTGCGCGTAGGCCTTGCTCAACAGCAATCACCGCGGCTTCAACACGTGAATGAATGTTGAGTTTTCTCAAGATAGCTTTCACATGTAGTTTTACCGTGCCATCAGAGATACCAAGGTTACGTGCTATCACTTTATTACTCTGACCTTCAGCTAGTAGGCTGAGAATTTCAGATTCTCGCGGAGTGAGGTCATCGATTGGACTAGGCTCTGTTTCTAAAATAGGTTCACCTTTCACCACTCGTGCCAATATTTGAGTGAGATTAGGGGCGACTACAGTTTCACCTTTAACGATTTCACGCAGTGCGGCCACTACATCATCAGGGTCCATGTCTTTTAATAAGTAGCCCTTGGCTCCATTTCTTAACGCTTCCACAAGGTCGCGCTCGTCATTACTAGTGGTCAGCATGACGATAGGAGATTCAAATTTAACTTGCTGGAGTTGTTTGAGTACTTCCAAGCCTGTAATGCTGGGCATGCGCATATCTAATAATAAGATATCGGGTTTTAATTCTTGGGCAAGACGGATGCCCTCATGGCCATCACCCAAGGATTCGATTACGTCAATATTATGTCGGTCTAGTAGACCTTTGAGTCCATCACGAAATAGGGTGTGGTCATCAATGATCAGTACGCGTAAGTTCGAGTTCATTGTCTTTAGGTCCGTTTTTTGTGTCCATTATTGGATTATGGCTGAATTCTAAAACAATTCGAGTGCCCTCACCGGGTTCACTCTCAACATGTAGCTTACCACCAAAGCGCATGGCGCGATCACGCATGATGGACAAACCTATGTGTTCACCTGAATGAAAGCTGGTTTTTGGCTCTGCAAAGCCTACACCATCGTCCTCGATTAGCACGATATAGTGATAACCGCCACCACTCATCATAATGCGAACGTTCTCAGCATCACTGTGTTTACGGATGTTGTTGAGGGATTCTTGGATAATGCGTAGTACATGGAATTCAGTTTCTGCTGGTAAATCTGCATCTGGCCATTCATTTTGGAAGAATACCTGTATTTCATCATTCACCTGGCGAAAACGATCGACGGTGCTTTGCACGGATGAAATTAGGCTGGCCAGTACCGTGGGTGATCTGAAATGCGCGATCAGTTCACGAATTTCATTATGAGCTTCACTAATAGAGGATTCGATTTTTTCTAATTCTGTCCATCCTTGCGCTTCGTTGCCTTGATGTAGAGTTTCATCAAGTACTCGCACTTGAAAACGAATACTGGTGAGTGTTTGTGCCAGTGAATCATGCAACTCATTGGCAATATGCGTTCTCTCACGCATGATAGATAAAGAGCGCGTTTCCTCGTCAAGATGGGCTTTTTCTATAGCCGCCCCCAGCTGACGACCAATGCTTGTGAATAGTTCATGGTAGTCATTGAACATATTGAGCGATTTCTTATGCACATAGAAGTGATAAATGCCTAATAATTTCTCTTGGTATTGTAGGGGCACGATGAGTATGTCGATTTCTTCACCCGAAAAATATTTCTTACATAAATACTGATCACAAGGCATGAGTTTAATGCGTAAAGAGCCATCATCATTAGTCTGATTGTCCAAACAAAGGTTTTCATGCAGTGTGATGAGCGCTTCTGCGACATTAATATGGGTCAGTAACTCGACCTCGGTTTCATCCGAGATTAAATAAGCGCATGAGGATTGAGCATTAATTAACTCGGTGAGAGTATGTAAAAATTCACTCAACAGTGTCTCAACACTGCGCGATAAGTTGATACTGCTGGCAATATCATAAAGTATTGATAGTGAACGAGTCTTATGAGCGATATGGTCAGTATGGCGTTGCACTTGCAGCTCTGCATCACGCGATAGCGACTGCAACATTTCACCAATAAAATGTAGGTTACTGTTGAGTTGTTGCGATTCTGTACCAGCAGACGGTTTGATTTGAGCATCTAACTGCCCGCCACGAATCATTTCCGTCCAAGCTTGTATGTTTTCAGCTGGCTGGATATAGGAAGACCAAATACTAATCAAGCTGATGGTAATCACTATGATCGCAAGAACTAGTCCACTGATGATGATCGCATCGTTAGCTAAGATACTAAATAGTACTAGCCCGATAGCAATAGCGATGGCTAAAAAGCATTGATTGGATGTTTTTTTAAGCCA
>CBFHSW010000017.1:0-7943 GCA_965658595.1 Gammaproteobacteria bacterium
ATTACTTCGCATCATGGCAGGCATTGATAAAGACTATGTGGGTGAAGCGCGTCCACAAACCGGCCTTAAAATTGGTTATTTAGCACAAGAACCTCAGCTGGATCACAGTTTAGATGTACGCGGTAACGTGGAATTAGGCATCGCTCCTTTGAAACAAGCTTTGGATGAATTCAATGCGATCAGCATGAAATTTGCTGAACCTATGAGTGATGATGAGATGACCGCAGCGCTTGATCAGCAAGCCCAATTACAGGATCAAATTGAAGCGGCCGATGGTTGGAATGTTGAACGCACCTTAGATGTCGCAGCAGATGCCCTACGCTTACCCCCATGGGAATCCAGCATAGAGCATTTATCTGGGGGTGAACGCCGCCGCGTAGCACTCTGCCAATTACTCCTGTCCAAGCCTGAAATGTTAATTCTAGATGAGCCAACTAACCATCTAGATGCAGACTCCGTGGCGTGGTTAGAACAATTCCTTGGCGAATACGCCGGTACAGTGATCGCAGTGACTCACGATCGCTACTTCCTCGATAACGTCGCTGGTTGGATTTTAGAGCTAGACCGTGGTCATGGAATCCCATGGGAAGGCAATTACTCCACATGGTTAGATCAAAAAGAACAACGCCTAGCGCAAGAAGAAAAACAACAAGCCGCGCGTCAAAAAACCATCTCCGCTGAGCTGGAGTGGGTGCGAAGTAACCCTAAAGCTCGTCAAGCCAAGAGCAAAGCACGCTTGAAACGCTTTGAAGAACTGAGCTCACAAGAATATCAATCACGTGCTGAAACCAATGAGATCTTCATCCCAGTGGGTGAAAGACTGGGAGATCAAGTGATAGAAGCCAGAAACATCACTAAACGCTTTGAAGATCGCGTATTGTTTGAAAATGTCTCTTTCACCATCCCACGCGGAGCCATTGTCGGCATCGTCGGGGGTAATGGCGTCGGTAAAACCACTCTATTCAAAATGATCGTCGGAGAAGAAAGTATCGATGATGGTGAGTTAGTCATCGGAGAATCCGTACAATTGTCTTATGTTGATCAGTTGCGTGACGATCTACAGGGTGAAAAAACTGTGTGGGAAGAAGTCTCTGATGGTCTAGACAACATTACCGTAGGCAACTACAGCCTGCCCTCACGGGGTTATGTGAGCCGCTTTAACTTTAAAGGTGGCGATCAACAGAAACTTGTTAAGCAATTATCCGGAGGTGAACGCAATCGTCTGCAATTGGCTAAATTACTGCGCAGTGGCGGCAATGTTTTGCTACTGGATGAGCCGACCAATGACTTGGATGTGGAAACCTTGCGTGCGTTAGAGGAAGGTTTACTCAACTTCCCCGGCAATAGCATTGTGATCTCACACGATCGCTGGTTCTTGGATCGCATCGCCACACATATTCTGGCTTTTGAAGGCGAAGGAGAATTAGTCTGGTTTGAAGGTAACTTCTCTGATTACGAAGCTGATCGCAAGCAACGTCTGGGAGAAGATGCCGCACAACCTAAACGTGTGCGTCACAGAAAACTAGAGGGTTAAATGTGTTTTTGATGAGGACTTGTTAAGCACCGATAAGTCCTATGTGAAAGTCTATCGGTTCATTTGTAGAGCCCAAAAATGAAACACTAGAACTTGCACACTAGACCTCGCACACTAAAACCAACGCGCTAAGTCCATTTGTGAATACATCGAGGCCACCTGCTCACCATAGCCATTAAACATCTGCGTTTTTGTCTTGCGTAGCTGGCCTATTTTACGCTCACGTGCCTGACTCCAGCGAGGATGATCCACCTCAGGATTCACATTGGCATAAAAGCCATATTCTCTGGGAGCTGATAAATTCCAACTCGTGACAGGCGCTTGTTCGGTAAAACGCATGGAAACAATCGACTTAATGCTCTTAAAACCATATTTCCATGGCACAACCAAGCGCACTGGAGCGCCATTTTGATTAGGCAAAACCTTGCCATAGACGCCGACACTTAACAGCGTTAATGGATGCATCGCTTCATCAATGCGCAGCCCTTCTCGATACGGCCAATCTAAAATTTCACGTTTTTGCCCAGGTAAATTGTCACGATCCAATAACGTGGTGAATTCCACATACTTTGCACGACTATTGGGTTGAAAACGCTTTAACACCTGACCCAGCTCAATCCCCACCCATGGAATTACCATTGACCATGCTTCCACACAGCGCAGACGATAAATACGTTCTTCCAAATCAAAGCCAGACAGTAAATCTTCTATGCCTAGCACTCCAGGCTTATCACACTCACCGCCTACTTCTATTGTCCATGGGCGGGTCTTGAGCAAATACGCATTTTTCACAGGATCGCTCTTGCCAGTGCCTAGCTCATAAAAATTATTATACGAGGTGACTTTGCCCTCATCCGTCAGTTGCTCGCGCAGTACATTATCCTGCGAGGCCTTGAATGTCAGGGCCTGCAAGTCTGAGGTCGTGTTGGCTGAGAGTAATGATGGCACCATGCTGGTTCCGATCGCCCCACCCAGTGCCACACCGCCCAACTTTAAGAAATCACGTCGACGTTGATAATGCTGATAATCCGTGACCTGAGACTCTTTTAAGGTTTCGCCCAGTTCCGGCTTGCCATGATGAGACCTTGAGAAGACTCTACCAACAGAGTTCACGATAGAAGGCTTGCTGATTGAACACTGATGACTATCAGACTTGTGACTATTAGTCTTAGAGAAGGATCGTTTCATGGGCATCTCACCAAAGTGTGTGGATTAAAGAAGACTTTTCAATGAAAGCTAGGACACCACAACCCTGCATGAGTTCAGAGTAGCCTACTTCAATACTAGTAGGTTTGAACGCTGCATAAATTGCTGTATGGATAATTAATGATCAGTAATTAACTATCAATGGCCACGCGAGCATTACGAAACATTCTCATCCATGGGCCATCTTCCTGCCAATCGTGTGGATGCCATGAATGTTGCACGGTTCTGAATAAGCGCTCTGGATGCGGCATCATGATGGTTACTCGTCCATCTTCATTACACACACCTGCAATAGCCTGTGGCGAACCATTAGGATTGAGCGGATAACGCTGTGTATCTAACCCTTGTGAGTCGGCGTAATGCATGACCGCTAAGTGTTGTTGAGCGATTTGCGTACATTGATCAGCGCTAGCCTGCACCCGACCTTCCCCATGAGCCACCACAATCGGTAACAGCGAACCTTGCATCCCCTGTAAAAACACAGAAGATGAGTCCGGAATGCGCACATTCACCAGACGTGCCTCGAATTGTTCTGACATATTTCGTACAAAATTCGGCCAATGTTGCGAACCAGGGATCAACTCCTTGAGCTGTGACAGCATCTGACAACCATTACATACTCCTAAAGCTAAGCTGTCATTACGCGCAAAAAAGGCACTAAATTGATCACTTAATTGTGAATTAAAGAGAATATTGCTGGCCCAACCACTGCCTGCCCCCAGCACATCACCATAAGAAAAGCCGCCACAGGCGACCAATGCTTGAAATTGACTGAGATTATGTCGATCTGCCAGCAGATCACTCATATGTACATCCACCGCATCAAAACCGGCACGATCAAAAGCCGCCGCCATCTCAATATGTCCATTCACACCTTGTTCACGCAAAATGGCTGCGCGTGGTCGAATGCCCGTGGCAATCAGTGGAGCGGCAATATTCTCATTCAGATCGAAGCTTAACGAGGCTTTTAAACCCTCATAAGCCTCATCATGGATTAGCGCTTGCTCTTGCTTAGCGCAGTCCGGATGATCCCGTAAAACCTGTACATTATGGCTAACAGTTGTCCACAGCTCCTCAAGTCTTGCTAGAGGTTCATTAATTATCTTATTGTTATCTATGGAAATTGACACATTCTTTTCTGTACATGTTTTGCCTAGTAAAACTATGCAATCGGCCAATCCGCAACTCTTTGACAAAGCTTGAACACGCTCTACCGACTGTTTTTTGACCTCAATCACCGCGCCTAGCTCTTCAGCAAACAATGCACCGATAGGATCCTCACCGAGTTCGTCGATATTCACAGAAACACCACAACGAGCAGCAAAAGCCATTTCACACAATGTGGCCCACAGACCACCATCACTGCGATCGTGATATGCCGTTACCTGCCCTTCCGTTCTAAGACCAGTCATTAATTGAGTAAATTGACGCAAATCTTCCACATCATCGAGTTCAGGAATACGCGTATCGTGGGCGTTATACACCTCAGATAGGCATGAACCGCCCAATCTATTCGCTTTTCGCCCTAAATCGATCAAAATTAAGGTGCTTTCATCGTCGTCTATACCATCTCTCATGCCCTCATCTGAGTTATTGGCATGCAGTTCAGGCGTCCACGTCTTGCGAATATCGTCTACAGGACTAAACGCAGTCACGATCAGCGACACTGGAGAAACCACACTTTTATTATTCTCTTGTTCCTGCCACTGTGTTTGCATAGATAAAGAGTCTTTACCCACGGGAATCGCGATATTCAACGCTCGACACAAGCTCGAGAGCTTCTCAACTGTATCAAATAAGATGCTGTCTTCATTGGAATAATTAGCTGCTGCCATCCAGTTTGCCGAGAGTCGTATGTCACTCACATTTTGGATGTCTGCCGCATAGATATTAGTGATCGCTTCACCCAGAGCCATACCGGCAGAAGCGGGGCCTGAGATCACCGCTAAAGGCGTGCGCTCACCCATCGCCATGGCTTCACCGCTATAGGCGTTAAATCCACTCGCGGTCACGGCCACATCAGCTACCGGCACCTGATAAGGGCCGACCATCTGATCACGTGCCACTAATCCTGTGACAGAACGATCACCGATAGTAATCAAGAACTTTTTACAGGCCACCGTTGGGTGCTGAAGCACCTTTAAAGCCGCTTCTAGAGGGTCAATAGCACCAAAATCATAGTGTTGTGGCTCAATCGCCTGACTATGAGTATCGCGCTCCACCTTTGGTGGCTTACCCAACAGCACATCCATCGGCATATTAATCGGATCAATCGGCGAATGTTCATCACTGACCACCAATTGTGGTTCATCAGTGGCATGGCCGACGATCGCATAACAACAGCGCTCACGTTCACAAATGTCGACAAATTCGTCGATCTGGTAATGATTAATCGCTAAAACATAGCGTTCTTGCGCCTCGTTACACCAAATCTCCATTGGTGACATACTCATTTCAGCATTTGGTAACGTGCGCAGATCAATCTGCCCACCCTTACCGCAATCATGCAGTATTTCTGGTAATGCATTCGACACACCACCGGCTCCCACATCATGAATCGACACAATCGGGTTTCGGTCTTGCAAACCCCAGCAGCGATTGATGACTTCCTGACAACGACGCTCCATTTCAGGGTTTTCGCGCTGAACTGAGGCGAAATCTAACTCCGCATCACTGGCGCCTGAGGCCATAGAGGACGCCGCACCACCCCCTAGACCAATCAGCATAGCTGGCCCACCTAACACCACTAATGGCGTACCTTCGGGGATCACCTGCTTTTCGACATCTTGTGCGCGGATATTGCCCATACCGCCGGCAATCATAATGGGCTTATGATAACCCCTCACCTCATCACCTATCGATTGCTGATACGCACGGAAATAACCACTTAAATTAGGGCGTCCAAACTCATTGTTATAGGCCGCCGTCCCTAATGGGCCCTCGATCATAATATCCAGCGCCGAAACAATACGATCGGGCTTGCCATAAGGCTGCTCCCAGTCATGCACCAAACCCGGCAATTCCAGATTCGACACACTAAAACCACATAATCCCGCCTTAGGATAGCCTCCACGTCCAGTGGCACCCTCATCACGAATCTCACCACCTGAGCCAGTCGCGGCTCCGGGAAACGGCGAAATTGCCGTAGGATGATTATGCGTCTCCACTTTCATCAGGATATGAATATCTTCCTCAGTGTATGCATAGCGATAATCCTGTGAGGGATAAAAACGTTCACCAGAATGACCTGCAATCACCGCAGCATTGTCTTTATACGCCGATAGGACGTTATCCGGAGCATTTTGATAAGTAGTCTTAATCATGCCGAACAGCGTTTCATCCTTGCGTGCGCCATCAATTGTCCACTGAGCATTGAATATCTTATGGCGGCAGTGCTCAGAATTGGCCTGCGCAAACATCATCAGCTCAATATCGGTGGGACAACGCCCCAATTGAGTGTAATTCTCCACCAAGTACTCGACTTCATCCTCAGACAGCGCTAATCCTAGTTGTGCATTCAGACTCTGAATATCCACCGCCAAACTGCCCATAGATGGCAATTGGTGTAACTGACGCGCCTCATGATGGGCAAAACACTGCTGGGCTTGATCAAAATCAACCACCACCGCCTGCGTCATACGATCATGGCATAAGGCCATCACCGCTTGTTGTTCTTGTGAGCGATCATCTGTATTTGTTGAAAACCCTGTAATACGGTACAACACCCCACGCTCAATGCGCCCGCCCTTGCCTAAACCACACTGGGCGGCAATATCAGTGGCTTTACTCGACCACGGCGAAATACTGCCGATACGTGGGCAGACAATAAATTGATCCTCTAAATCATAAGACACACCCAAAGCCTCACGCACACTCAACAGATCACGCAACATCCCGATCTGCTCAGAGGCCAACACGCCTGAATGCTCAACAAAATAAATAAACTCCGCCGACATCGACTTAATAGACGGTGCGATCGACTGAATGGACTCAAGTTGCTGCTCTAAACGAAAATCACTGGTAGCCGCGCCACCACGAAAAATAAGCATAATCTAAAAAATCATTGAATAAAGCAGTTAATAGGAAGGACAGACCGAGATTATAAAAAAGCATACGCCAAAACACGAACACTAAATGCTGAAAACCTCACAAAAATCCAAATAAAACCCGCCACAGAGCGCCTTGTACAAAATCATGCGCGAAAAACCCGCCACATACGCAAAATACGTTACAATAAACGAACCAAAAGGGGGCGACCTGGCTTCGACGTGGGTTACCAATCTCTAGGTGCATGCCGAGGATGTAGTTCCTCCTCGTTAAATAACACTGCAACGATATAGTCGCAAACGACGACAACTACGCTTTAGCTGCTTAAAAACCAGTCGTAAAGCCGTCCACCCTAGTGAGCTTGCGCGGTAGGAATTGGGCGTCACCTTAGCAAGATCGTGGCAAAACGTGTCTGTAGTGGAGTCATTAAACAAAAACACAGAATCGCGATTAAACCTCCTGCCCGTCGGATGTCTAATGGCTAAATTAAAGACGGAACTAAGCATGTAGTACCGAAAGTGAAGGATTTGCGGACGCGAGTTCGATTCTCGCCGCCTCCACCAAATATCTGATGATTGGTCTACAACGTACTGATTAGCAAGTTAATTTCTCATTGCTAAGAGGTGCGGTAGACCATGCGGACGACCAAAACAAGTACTCGACCCAATCACACATTCATTAAGCGCGACGTCTTTTACTTCTCAAGGCGCGTTCCAGTAGACCTGCGACATCACTACCAACAACCCAGAATTGTCCATTCACTGCGCACCAAGCAACCTAAAGAGGCAGCCACTGCAGCACAATTACTTAGTACTCAGCTAGACCAGCTCTGGTTTCAACTTCGACTACAAAAACAAACTGAACAACTATCTAGCATCAATCACTTCCAGCAGCAGAGTAAAGAGCTAACTCTTGAGCAAGCATTGGCTTACTACCTTGAGCAAAAAGGTAAAACTAGAAGCCAGTTATTTCATAAGCACGCCATGCTGTATGTGAGTTATCTACAGGCTGCAATACCTAATAAAACCAAATTTCATGAATTGCCATAACTTCGGGGTTTTTCCAAAATTTTACCTACATATATGTCTCTAATTTCCTGAGAGGCTTTTCGTCCAACAAACTCCCAGCGTGCATTGAATTCAGTTATCATTTTTTA
>CBFHSW010000018.1:0-2359 GCA_965658595.1 Gammaproteobacteria bacterium
CAGTGATAAGAATAAATTGATAGGTTGTGTGGCGGAGAGAGAGGGATTCGAACCCTCGGTACGTTATAAACGTACACTCGCTTTCCAGGCGAGCCCATTCGACCACTCTGGCATCTCTCCTACAATATGTAACTGACTTGATCTACTATCTAGGTCTCATTATCGCTGGTATAGGTGCTATTTACACCTGGAAATTGAGCCACTTTCTGATCCGTTTGAGTAATTTTTGCGACACCAACCTTATTGACCTCATCTATGCGAACAATCGAATGCATAGGAATATAGGTACGCTCAACTGATTCAAACTCTGCTTTTAATTTTTCTTCACTAGGATCAACTACTACCGTATTTTTATTATTAAAAGTCAGCTGTTCTACGGTTACGAAGTTCATCATATCAGAGGGATAAACTTCTAAGGCAAAAATCTCATACACTTTACCTTCATTGTAAAAAATAACTTTAAAAATAGTATTAGTTGCTGGCACTTGTTCCACCTAGATTTAAACGTGATTTAACATAAACTAATTAAGATCAATCGACTGTTACATGTCTCTGAAAAAGCATGATTAGCTTTTCTATATATTGCTGAATTAATTCAATTGATTGTTGATCATAATCTTGACCATGATCAGAACAATATTGAATACACAGATATTCGATGTCAATCGCGATACTGCTGATTTGCTCAAAGCCGTAAGCACCACTTGAACCAGCCAATTTGTGCGCACTATTTTGTAATATTTTAAGACATTCGTCTATATGATCAGAGTCCAGTAATTGGTTTTTAATCACTTGTAAAGCATCAATTTTTTCAACGAAACTCTGTACATAGTCGAGCTTGAGTCGATAGGTTTTATCATCTGGATCATTTTCTTGCGTCACTATGGACCAGATTTAGTCATTAAATTAAGATATGTATGAATATCAATTATCATTACTTGGAGGATTTTCAGAGTTATCTGATGAAGTTTCATGACATTGCTCTAATCGATATCCATGTTGATAAATAGACGACAAACGCCACCCATTAGCCGAAGCTAATGAAAGTTTCCTTCGCAACCGACTGATGTGAGTGTCCACCGTTCGAGTATTTAAGTCTGCACTTTTGCCCCAAACTGTTTCTAATATATAACCACGTGATAGCACTCGCCCACGATGTTTAAAAAAGAACAGACTGAGCTCGAATTCTTTATGCGTAATATCTAAGGTCTCACCCGCCAGCTGCAATGTTCGGGAAGCAAGATTGAGAGTGTATGGTGGGAACTTTAGTATTTCTTCTTTCTCGTGCTTAGACTGTGTACGATGAGATATAGCACTAACTCGCGCCAACATTTCTGCTTTTTTTACAGGCTTAGACATATAGTCATCAGCACCGTGTTGAAGCGCTTCAACTATATGACCTTCAGAGTCACGCTGAGTGATAAATAATATAGGAATACGCCAATCAAGATTTTCGCGAACGCGATCGAGGACTTCAAGACCATCCATGTCTGGCACTAGCCAGTCAAGAATCAAAACATCATAGCTTTTATTGTGAATAGCGCGCGTGATTTCAACGCCTGAAGAGAAAACAGAACATTTGTGCCCACCCTCTTCTAACCAACTTTGAATTAGTACAGACTGGTCAGGATCATCTTCAAGTAATGCTATATACATAAGTCCCTTACAGTTAACTACATATAGTTAGTCTGTTCAAGACATGCGCACAAAAGCGAGTTCTGAGACATATACTCACTAACTAAGTCGCCTGACGCCGCATAAAACGGCATCAGGCTAACTTTTAGATTAAAACTGCTCTTCTTCCGTAGAACCTGTAAGTGCTGTTACTGAAGATTTACCACCTTGAATTACGGTAGTTACATCGTCAAAGTAGCCTGCGCCCACTTCTTGTTGGTGACTAACAAAAGTATAGCCTTTGTCAGCTGCCGCAAATTCTGGCTCTTGAACTTTTTCAACATAGTGCTTCATACCCTCACCACGTGAGTAATCATGGGCTAGATCAAACATGTTGTACCACATGTTATGAATACCCGCTAATGTGATGAACTGATACTTATAGCCTAGATCAGCTAATTCTTCTTGGAAACTTGCGATCTTATTATCGTCAAGATTCTTTTTCCAATTAAACGATGGTGAGCAGTTATAGGCTAATAACTGACCAGGATTCTTCTCTTGGACTGCTTGAGCAAATTCACGAGCAAAACCAATATCTGGCTTGCCTGTTTCACACCAGACCAAATCCGCATATGGCGCATATGCCACACCACGTGAAATAGCTTGCTCAAGACCATTTTTAACACGGTAGAAACCTTCTGCTGTTCTCTCACCTGTGCAGAATGGCTTATCATTGTCATCAAAG
>CBFHSW010000019.1:0-7998 GCA_965658595.1 Gammaproteobacteria bacterium
GTCCTGCTGGGACTTTTACAGAAGAAGCGGCACTCAAACATTTTGGGCATTCGGTGAAAACCAGTGCTATGCAGTCTATCGATGAGGTTTTCAGAGAAGTGGAGTCCGGTAGTTGTCACTATGGCGTCGTGCCCATAGAAAATTCTACCGAGGGTGTCATTACTCATACCTTAGATAATTTTTTGCGTTCACCATTGAAGATTGTGGGTGAAGTGGAATTACGTATTCACCACCACCTGCTCTCACAGGGTACGCTAATGGAGGATGTGGAGACTATTTATTCGCATCAACAATCACTGGCACAATGTCGCCAATGGCTTGATGCCAACATTGCTGGAGTCGCTCGTGAAGCGGTAGTGAGCAATGCTTATGGTGCCAAAATGGTTCAAGGTCAAGCCGGTGTAGCGGCTATAGCCAGCAGTTCTGCGGCCGAAAAATATGGTCTAGATGTGCTCGCCAGTAATATAGAAGATCGTCCGGATAACACTACACGTTTCCTCGTGATCGGCCATAACAATGTGAGTCCATCGGGGCGTGATAAGACCAGTTTATTGGTGAGTGCACCCAATCAGTCAGGAGCTTTGCATCAGCTACTGGCTCCGTTCGCTCGTCACGATGTCAGTCTTACGCGTATCGAATCACGTCCTTCGCATAGTGCCAAGTGGGAATACGTATTCTTCCTCGATTTAGAGGCGCATGCTGATGAAGGACCACTCAAAAGCGCATTAGAGGAGTTGGGAGCAGTCACGGATATGATCAAAATTTTAGGTTCATACCCTAAAGGTGCGCTGTGATTAAGTGCCAGACTGAGAAATATCATGATTGAGAGTGTTGGGATAATTGGCATAGGCATGATCGGCGGTTCTATCGCTCGGTCCCTGCGTGACAAACAAATCTGTGAAAAGATTATTGGTATTGATGCCTGTGCTGATACGCTTGCGATTGCACTCAACGAACAAATAGTGGACGAGGCTTACGCCTCAGTGCAGGATTGCCCAACGGTTCCACAAATAGTCATTATATGTGTGCCGGTATCTGTCATCAGCCAAGTCTTCTCACAGTGCGAAGCATGGTTTGCAGAGTGTGAGGCGATCACCGATGTCGGCAGTACCAAGCAAAGTGTGATTGATGGTCTGCAGGCGGCATTGCCTGAGTTGCCAGAGAATTTTGTACCAGCTCATCCCATTGCAGGACGTGAGCTCAGTGGTGTGCAAGCCGCAGTATCGGGTTTGTTTGATAACAAGAAGGTGATTCTCACCCCAACATTAGTGACTTCGCCGATCAGCCTTATGCTAGTCACAGAGATGTGGCAACAAATAGGGTCTGAAGTTGAATATATGAATGCTGATAGCCACGATCAAATATTAGCCGCGACCAGTCACCTGCCTCATGTATTAGCTTATGCTCTAGTGCACTGTTTGGCACATCAAACTCAAACACCGGAGATATTTCGTTATGCTGCCGGTGGGTTTGCTGACTTTACACGCATCGCTTCTAGCGATCCGGCATTATGGCAGGATATCTGTATGGCCAATCAAGCACCGTTGGTAGAAGCTATCGAAGGTTTTGAGAAAACCCTCAAACAATTGCGTGAGAATATTCAGAATCAAGATGATGAAGCTTTACAACAGATGTTTGAGCAAGCCAAAACAGCGCGTGATACATTCACGCAATAGCGATCAAACAGACTCAACAATTAACGTATGCACTGTGGTGGTTAATTTTTTCTTATTAAGAGTAATTCAGTAAGTAAAAAACCAATGAAGACATGTAAGCAGGCTTACAAGCAGACACATAAGCAAACGCATAAAACCATTTCTTAAACCTGATTCAGAACCTACAGCGTAAAGTGATTAACTTTGAAATATAACGTCCAACCCAGCTCTCATATCGCAGGCGAAATCACCGTTCCTGGTGATAAGTCTATCTCTCATCGTGCCATTATGTTTGCTTCTCTAGCCGAGGGTAAAACACATGTAAAAGGTTTTTTACAAGGTGAGGATTGTCTGGCCACTTTGCATGCTTTTGAGCAGATGGGCGTGCGCATTGATTATCAACAAAATGGTGAAGTGACTATTCATGGCGTGGGTCGTGATGGATTGCAAACACCCAAGCAAGTATTGGACTGCGGAAATTCAGGTACCTCCATGCGTTTGTTAACCGGCTTGCTTGCAGGGCAAGGTATTGATGCAACTTTAGTGGGAGATGGCTCTTTAATGCAACGTCCTATGCGACGTGTGTGTGATCCTGTTAATAGTATGGGGGCAAATATAGAAACAGCTGAGTCCGGTGCGCCTCCTGTGGTGATAAAAAGTGTGCCGAGTTTGAAAGGCATTCGTTACCCATTACCAGTGGCTAGCGCGCAGGTGAAATCTGCGGTTTTACTGGCTGGCCTGTTTGCGGAGGGTGTCACAGAAGTCATAGAGCCGAAAGCAACTCGCGACCATACGGAGCGTATGTTGCAATCATTTTCTTATCCGATTCAGGTGGATGGCCCTAGCATTAAGGTGGAAGGTGGGCATGCCCTCAAAGGTACAGATATTAATGTGCCCTCTGATATATCTTCAGCGGCATTTTTTATCGTGGCAGCATGCATCGCACCTGAGGGTGAGATCACCCTACATAATGTCGGTATGAATCCTACTCGCACAGGAGTTTTGGACATTTTAAAGGCGATGAATGCCTCTATCGAAATTCACAATGAAGTTATGCAGGGCGGAGAGCCCACGGCTTCGATTACCGTCAAAAGTAGTCAATTACGTGGTATTGATGTGCCGCCTGAACTAGTGCCCTCGGCGATAGATGAGTTTCCTGTGCTATGTGTAGCGGCGGCCTGTGCTGAAGGCACTACACGAGTCACTCAAGCAGAGGAACTGCGTGTCAAAGAAAGTGATCGCATCGCACTAGTGGCTGAAGGTTTGAATACGCTTGGGGTGAGTGTGCAAGAATATCCAGATGGTCTTAGCATTGAAGGTGGTGCTATTGGTGGAGGCATGATTCGTAGTGGTCACGATCATCGTATTGCTATGGCTTTTACGATGGCTTCATTGCGCGCACAAGATATTATTCAGATCGATGATTGTGCCAATGTGGCGACTTCATTTCCGGGCTTTGTCGATATGGCACGTGCGGTCGGCCTTAATATCCACGTAGAAGAATGAATTAAGCCTATGGCCGACTCAAACACAGTCAACTGTGGTACTGACATCCCTGTGATTACGGTGGATGGCCCAGCCGGTGTTGGCAAGGGCACATTGGCTAAAACACTGGCTGCTAAGTATGGATTTCATTATCTGGATTCGGGTGCGATCTATCGAGTAGTGGCTTTGGAAGTCTTACAGCGAGGGCTGGACAGCACTCAAGTTGAAGAAATTGTCGAATGTGCGACACATTTACAGATTAGTTTTCCTGCCGAGCAACAATACTCTGCGCACAGCAATAACATTGATATTGATGGTGATATTCGCTCTGAGCAATGTTCTTCTATGGCCTCGCGAATCGCCGCACAGCCCGCCATTCGTGCGCAATTATTGATGTTGCAGAAAAGTTTCCAGCGCGCCCCCGGTTTGGTTTGTGATGGGCGTGATATGGGCACAGTGGTGTTTCCACAGGCCAAAGTGAAGATTTTTCTCGAAGCTAGTGTGCAAGAACGTGCGGAAAGACGATATAAACAGTTGATTGAACAGGGTATTAGTGCTAATTTTGCTCACCTTTTCGACAGTATATCCGCGCGTGATGAACGAGATCGTTCGCGAGCGTCCTCACCGTTGGTGGCTGCCGAAGATGCATGGGTGATTGATACTACCGAAATGACTATCGAAAAAGTGATCGGTGCCTCAACTGATTATATCGATAAGACATTATAAGTAAGTGGTTCAATTGTACTTTAACTAACCAAATATATAGAAGTTATTATCTTATGAGCGAAAGTTTTGCTGAATTATTAGAAGAAAGTTTTTCTAAACTAAATATGAAATCAGGTTCCATTGTTGAAGGAACCGTTATTGATGTTAGAAATGATGTAGTCGTAGTCAATGCCGGTCTTAAATCTGAAGGCGTTATCCCAATAGACCAATTTAAAACTGAGCGTGGTGAAGTCAACGTTGTTATCGGTGACGTGGTTGAAGTTGCACTCGAAGCTATTGAAGATGGTTATGGAGAGACTCGTCTCTCACGTGAAAAAGCGCGTCGTGCTAAAGCTTGGAGTGAGTTGGAGCGCATTAGTGAGTCTGGTGAAACGATTGTGGGTGTTATCACCGGTAAGGTGAAAGGCGGCTTCACAGTGGAATTGCCTGATATCCGCGCATTCTTACCAGGTTCTTTGGTTGATGTACGACCTGTTCGTGACACAGCTTATCTAGAAGGCAAAGAATTAGAATTTAAAGTGATCAAGTTGGATCAACGTCGTAACAACGTAGTGGTATCACGTCGTGCCGTCGTTGAGACAGAGTTCAGCGCAGAGCGCGAAACATTGCTTGAGACATTACAAGACGGTAGCGTAGTAAAAGGTATCGTTAAGAATCTTACCGATTACGGTGCATTCCTTGATCTTGGTGGTGTGGATGGTTTACTCCACATTACTGATATGGCTTGGAAACGCGTAAAGCATCCATCAGAAGTGGTTGCCATCGGTGATGAAATTGAAGTTAAAGTCCTTAAGTTCGACAAAGAGAAGACCCGCGTATCACTTGGTCTTAAGCAATTAGGATCAGACCCATGGGCTGACCTAATGCGTCGTTTCCCTGAAGGTTCAAGAACCTTTGGTAAGGTCACGAATATTGCTGACTACGGTTGCTTTGTTGAAATCGAAGATGGTGTCGAGGGATTAGTGCACGTATCTGAGATGGATTGGACTAGCAAGAACGTTAACCCTGCCAAGATTGTGGCACTGGGTGACGAAGTGGAAGTCATGGTTTTGGATATCGACGAGGAACGTCGTCGTATCTCATTGGGCATTAAGCAATGTCAATCAAATCCATGGGATGAATTCGCAGCCACTCACGATAAGGGCGGCAAAGTGAGCGGTCAGATTAAGTCAATCACTGACTTCGGTATCTTTATCGGACTTGATGGTGGTATTGATGGATTGGTTCACTTGTCAGATATCTCTTGGAATGACACCGGTGAAGATGCGATTCGCAGCTTCAAGAAAGGTGAAGAGATTGAAGCCGTAGTACTCGCCGTTGATGCGGAGCGTGAGCGTATTTCCCTAGGTATTAAGCAAATGGATCAAGATCCATTGTCTGGTTACCTTGCCGAAAATCAAAAGGGGAGTATAGTTAACGGAACGGTCAAAGAGATTGATGCTAAGGCAGCAATCATTGACCTTGGTGATGGAATCGATGGCGTACTCAGAGCTACTGAATATGCACGAGACAAGATAGAAGACTTGCGCACTGTACTTAAAGAAGGTGATGCAGTTGAAGCTAAATTCATCGGTGTGGATCGTAAGACTCGTGCGATTAATTTATCGATCAAAGCCAAGGAAGAGCAAGAAGAAGCTGACGTATTGTCGGATTACAGCAATTCAGACGGTAGCTCTACTTCTCTAGGCGATATTCTCAAGGAACAGATGGGCGAATAATCTTCATAAATCAAAACAAGGGCGAACTGGTGAGTAACGACATCACTAAATCCGAGCTGATTGAAAAGATCTCTCAAAAACAAAAGCACTTGCAACAAAAAGACATAGAGCTGGCCGTTAAAAGTGTGATTGAACAGATGAGCGATGCGCTTTCCACAGGGAAGCGCATCGAGATTCGTGGCTTTGGTAGTTTCTCCCTACATTTTCGTCCGCCACGCATAGGCCGAAACCCTAAAACGGGTGAGTCTGTGTCCTTACCGGGTAAGCATGTACCGCATTTCAAACCTGGTAAAGAACTGCGTGAACGCGTCAATAAAGATTCAACTAAAGAAATAGACTAGCTGACCTTGTCTACGCTCAGTAGTCATAGGAAGGAAATACACTAGTTTATGGTTATCGTAGCTCTCGACTTTTCAGATCCTCAAGCTGCACTCGCTTTAGCAGAAAAAATCCCCGCTTCATCCTGTGCACTCAAAGTCGGCTTTGAATTATTTCTATCAGGTGGCCCTGCGTTAGTAGAAGCGTTGGTCAGCCAAGGCTTTAAAGTATTTCTAGATTTAAAATTTCATGATATTCCTAATACAGTGGCCCAGGCTTGTGCCGCCGCCGCGTCATTGGGTGTATGGATGATTAATGTGCATGCCAGTGGTGGCATGAGAATGATGGAGGCAGCCAGAGAAGCGATAGACAAGTCGCAACATAGGCCACATTTGATTGCAGTCACTGTCCTGACTTCATCTAGCCAAGCGGATCTAGATAGCACAGGTGTTCAAGGTGAGCTCACTCAAGTGGTCACGCGCTGGGCGCAACAATCTCACCAAGCGGGTTGTGATGGTGTGGTTAGTTCTGCACAAGAAGCCCGGATGATTCGACAAGCCACAGCCCCTGAGTTTTTGATCGTCACCCCGGGAATACGTCTGCCTGCGGACTCACAAGATGATCAGATTCGCATTGTTACCCCTCAAGATGCTGCTCAAGCTGGCGTTAACCATATTGTAGTCGGGCGACCTATAACTAAAGCTGAACAACCTCAACAAGCACTCCAGACTTTTGTGAATGCGTTTGCCGGTGCATGATGCACTGGTGAGTCTGTTGGAATAGCACCGACTTACTTAGACTTCCTTTACACGTGTTTTATGCACGTGAATATATTATTTATTTTAGGAGGTTTAGTATGAAAAAATTCTTCATAGCTGTTTTCATAGCTGTTTTCATAGCTGTTTTCATGGCTGCTTTGATGATGAGCCAGTCAAATATATACGCCGAAACAATTAACATTAATCAAGCCAGTTTAGAGCAGATGGTGGAAAATCTTAATGGAGTAGGTATGCACAAAGCCCAAGCGATTATTGATTATCGTGAGCAACATGGGGAGTTTGAATCCATCAATGATTTGCTACACGTGAAAGGTATTGGGCCATCAACACTGGAAAGAAATGGAGATTCGCTGTTGATTGAGTAGGTGCTCTGTGTGTGAATGCGCTATTTATTATCTTAATGAGTCACTTTATTGAGTGATAATTTTGAGGCTTGTTGCTAAGCTATTTGTTGCTGAGCCATTTTTTGCTGAGAAGCCTGCTTTTCATATGGATGACATGTTTCATGGCTAAAATGATAAATGAGTGCATTCACTGAGTGCGTTCAAAGAGTGTAGATGAGTAGTTGCTCAATATGTTTGTATCGAAATGGTGCGATTTTGATGGTTTCCATGGAATCAATCTGTTGTTATAAAAGCCAAACTATTTTAGATTAAGATGCCGTGCATCACGTATCAGGATGGATCATCACAATGAATATTATGCTGTTAATGTTAATGTTGAGTGTTAAATCTTTAGGTTCAATGCCAACTTAACGTTACTAGTATTAAACGTTATAAGTATTACAAGTGAAAAATGACACTGATTATTTGGATTTACATAAAAAGATTCAATCACTCTATTTATATTAACCACTGTATCGATTACTCCCTATGAAAAAAATACGCAAAGCTATATTTCCTGTAGCCGGTTTGGGAACACGTTTTTTACCAGCCACCAAGGCTAATCCAAAAGAGATGCTCCCTATCGTGGATAAGCCTCTGATTCAGTATGCTGCCGAAGAAGCCGTTAACGCGGGCATCGAAGAGTTAGTGTTTGTCACAGGACGGAATAAACGCTCTATCCCTGATCATTTTGATAAGGCCTATGAGCTTGAGGCTGAACTTGAAGCTCATGGTAAGAATAAAATGCTCAATGTAGTGAAGGACATATTGCCCTCACATGTTTCTTGTATTTATATTCGTCAGCCTGAGGCAATGGGTTTAGGTCATGCGGTATTATGTGGTCGTCCAGTGGTTGGAGATGAGCCATTTGCGGTGATTCTTGCTGACGACTTGATTGATAGCTCACCCAGCTGTCTTAAGCAGATGGTAGAGA
>CBFHSW010000020.1:0-26860 GCA_965658595.1 Gammaproteobacteria bacterium
GTTTATTATTTCTGTACAGTAGTAGCGTGTAAGCCTATAGTACATAAAATATCAATGTTCAATGGAGATAAGTATGTACAACGATTTAGCAAAAGATGAGTACAAGATTGGCGCAGTTTCGAAAATTACAGGTATTGGCACAGAAACACTGCGCGCATGGGAAAGACGCTACAAAGCGGTAGTACCAAAACGTTCAGACTCAGGTGATCGTGTATATACTAGTGATGATCTCTCTAAATTATTCCTATTGAAGAATTTAGTTGATGCTGGAAATTCAATTGGCACAATTGCTCGACTCAATACCTCAGAGCTCAAAAGCAAATGGGAAAACAGTGTCCAAATCAGTGAACAGAACATGGCCATGGATCCGTTTGCTGAGAAAACGAGCCTAGCCAAACATCAGAAATGTCGTGTATTGCTTTATGGTGATGACTTCCCTCTTCGCGTTATGGATGGAATGGATGACTTTGATGGCATTGAATTAATTGGCCAAGTTAACACACATGAACAGTTGCAAGCTCTCAAGCATGACGGAATCATGCATGTGGTAATCATCGAAAAGCCGACCGTGAATGAAGAAACGCGTCGACTTGTTTCTTCATTACTCAAAGAAACTGGGGCTTGGCATGTGGTGGTGTTGTATGGATTCGGTTCCCAAACAGAGATTAGTCAATTGCAAGGCCCACAGGTGAGCGCCATAAGATCATCAATAGATGTTTATGAACTTGCTCGTTTGTGTATGGATAGAGCAGGTGGTGACTCAAAGAATTTAGTGGCTTCGAATGCGGCTACAGTGTATCTGGAAGATTCTATCCCAACACGACGTTATAGTGCACGTCAGTTAGAAAGCCTCACTCGCATGTCCACATCAATACAATGTGAGTGTCCTAAACATTTATCAGATTTGATTAAGAGTTTGGTGGCTTTTGAGATATATAGTGCAGAATGTGAGAATAAAAATGAGGATGACGCAGCGCTGCATTCTTTCTTGCATGCAACTACATCACAGTCTCGAGCAATTCTTGAGGATGCCCTGGCTCATGTCATTACTTACGAGAATATTGATGTCTAACCTTATAATTATGTCAGTAGATATTAAAAAAGGCACCCAATTGGGTGCCTTTTTTTTGAACGAAGTTCGGATTTTTAAACAAATTAAAAGGGGAGGTGGTTTACCTCCCCCTAACTATTATTTTTAGTTAATTGAACCTTGATCAAAATCGACTTCTACTTCTATGTCGCTTTGTAGTCTTGCTTGACATGCTAACACCATGCCTGACTTCAGCTGAGGGCCATCTAGTACATAGGAAAAATCACTGAGTGCTTTGACCTTTCCAGACTTAACAGTTGCTCGACATGTGCCACAACTACCGACTCTGCAATCATGGGGCCATTTAACGCCTGCATTCAATGCTGCCTGCAATAAATTGATACCACCTTTGACATCAAAGGTTTCACCAGTATTCGCAATTGTTGCAGTGAAATCTTTCTTCTTTCCAAATCCGAACATTGTTTATCTCCGTATAATTGAGTTGTTTAGTAATAAATGTAGCTAATAGGACTATTTTCTGGTTGAAATACCGAAAGGTAAGTATGCTGGGCACCACGCAAATACACCTGTTAAGACAGGTACTGCGCCAATAAATGCCCATAGTGTGTTTGTAGCAAACGCGAATCCAACTAGAGCCAGCCCAACTAAGATCCTGACCATTCTCTCAGTGTCACCAACATTACATGTCATAATGTGTACCTTGTGTGTGTTAAAATGTAAGTGAAATATAACTCGTACAGGTGTTCATTGTACAGAGCTATTATTTCATCATATGTACAAGTACTGTATATTTTTTTGGGGCAAACGGTTGGTTTATTTTGATGTTGTTTACTAGCTGTAGAGGGAGTTCCTCTGGTGCCCAAAAATGTCTCGCCCATTTCAAACATGGCTGTCTTTTGTGGTCAGCCACGACGCAAGTTATTCGAAGAATTTGTCGCTAATTATTCTGACGACCTCTATCGGTATGGATATTGGTTAACGAAGGATCGCACTATAGCGGAAGATCTGGTTCAAGATACCTATATGCGTGCCTGGCAGTCTATTGATACCCTCAAAGATGTCTCTGCCGCTAAGAGCTGGTTATTGACAATATTACGACGTGAGAATTTCAGACGCTTCAAACGAAAATCTTCTCAATTGGAAATAAATGCGTTGGATGAGGATATACCTGAGAAATTTTTAGTTGACGTTAATTCAACCTTGCAGGTCAATGAGATAGCACTCAGACAAGCTCTTCTGAGCCTTTCAGAGGACTATGCTGAACCTCTAATGGTGGCTACAGCTGCAATGAAATCGCAAGTATTATTAATATTGAACCGGGTGCAGTGATGACGAGAATTTGTCGTGCAAAACAAAGAGTTCGTGTGATGTTAGCACCTGAAAAACAACAAGGTGAGCGACATGCTGAATGATTATCCGACTAAGTGTCTATCAATAATGCAACAAATTGATGTGGATTCGCAGCTACTAACATCAGAAGATCATAAACATATTGAAGAGTGTTCAAGCTGTTGCTCATATTTTGAGGCTGACCAAGAAATTATGAGTCAACTGAAACAATGTTTAGCTATTAAGGTTCCCGACACGCTTCAGAGTGATATGACAAAAATGTTTGAACAAATGGAAGCACATCAGAGTTATAAAAAACAACAAAATCCCCAACTACAAGATAACGAGCCGCATAAGAATGGTTTCCTCTCAGAGTTAATGACCTGTGCAGCTTGCATTACTCTCGTGTTTTCTAGTTTAACGTTAATCATGTTGAATATGACATCGCTACTGGAGAAAACTGTCATCGTGCATCTTAAGCATCAACATGAGGTGCATTAAACGGAAACAAATCCTCAGAGACTGTGACTCAGTTATTAGGCCCTTATGATATGAATATCGATAATATGATTAGCAAAGTAGTGTTTGCAGACGAGTGCACTATCAATGGGAAAAAAAGTGTGCATGTGATTTATCTGATGAATAAAAAGCCTGTTTCTATTATTGCTATGCCCATAGATACTCCCAGGGTGAAGTGAAGCGAATAGACGATCAAGAATACCAAGGAATGATTGTTGGCGTTGATAATGGAACTATAGTGATTGCTTCTAAAGACAAGGTAGCGGTGAGTGATATGTATAAAAAACTCAAAGGATCACTCACAGCTATTTAGAGACTATGTACAGATTTAATAATGATATGGATTATTACTTTCCACAATCAGCTTGGTAACCTACAGCTACAATTCCTGCTACGGCACAGGCTTCATCGTTGTCCGATGTGTCACCAGTAATACCCACCGCCCCAATCACATCACCATCAGCGTTTTTAACTAACACACCACCTGGTACTGGTAGCATTTTTTGATCAGATAAATTAATCAGTGAATTCATAAACATTGGTCTATCTTCACCGATAGAGAATAGTGTGCGTGATGCCATGCCCAGTGCAAGCGAGCTCCAAGCTTTCGCAAAAGCGATTTGTGGACGTAAAAAAGTGGCTTTGTCCTCTCTTTGCAGGGCCTTGAGATGACCTCCAGCGTCCAACACTGCCACAGTCAGCGGTGCCAGTCCTAGCTCATGACCTTTGGTCATGGCATTTTGAATAATAGTTGAAGCTTGTTCTAAGCTGATTTCCTGACTCATGTAGCTCTCCTTAGGGTGGTCATCTCAAATTTAAAAATCGAATGATAGCAAAATCGTAGCAAAGATTATGCTGGAATAAATTTTAATGCGGCGCCATTATTACACCATCGCTCGCCACTGGGTAATGGTCCATCCATAAATAAATGACCTTGATGTCCTTTGCATCGCACACAACGATAACCTCTTGCTGGTGGGAATGATTTGAGATCGGTGTAGGTTCTGAGATGTCCATAAATGTGATTGTTGAAACTTGGCCAGCCAGTTTGACTATCATATTTCATGTGCGATTCGAATAAGGGTAAATCACATCCTTTGCAGTGATAGCGGCCCTTACGCATTTCTGTGTTAAGTGGACTACTGTGACGGTTTTCGGTATTACCTTGTCTTAATACTTGATAGGCATTGTTATCCAGGCGTTGCTTCCAATCATCATCACTCACTTCGAGTTGAGTCAGCGTAAGATCTCCCGGGTAAAGGCGCTGGCTTTTGCCGGATTTATATTGCGCGAACACAAATGCTGAAAAACCACTAATAATAAGGAGTACATTTCTTCGTGATGTTGGCATAATTCAATCTTTACAGTTCGTTCCTTCCAATTTAGAGTGTTTTTTAGACTATTGGTTTCAATACAGAAGATAACATTGATGAATGCGATAACAATAAAAGAATATTTTGTCACAGCTAATCGAAATTTAACTTTAAGCTTAGTGTTAATTATTATCATCACTATGGCAGTAGTGTGGTTTTTGGGGATAGATTTAGGAGAGAGATCAGTTACTTTTGGATTGATATTGATGATTTTGGCAATTGTGTTTTATCAAATACCGCGATTAGCTTATCGACTCACGCAGAAACAATTTCGCTCACTGACGGGGCCTAACAAACAAATCATTGAGCAAAATTGGTCGGCTTTTAAGGTATGGCTGGATAGGCAGCCTCACTGAGACACAGTATTGTTTGCATATTCATGACAAAGGCCAATATGTATAATGGCTGTTTAGTTAGTTGGTTGGAAAAAGTTCTTATACACAGCAACTAGCTGTATATTTCAAGTATGAACAATCACTTAAAAACACTATGAAAGCATTAATCCTGGTGGCGCACGGAAGTCGTCGCAAAGTCTCTAATATCGAAATCATTCAGATTGCTACTCGTCTTAAAGCTCAAGTCCAAGGCAGTTATCATCATGTCGGCCATGCTTTTTTAGAACTTGCATTACCCTCTATACCTGAGGCTATCGAAGAAGCTATCCAGGCAGGCGCTACTGAGGTAGTCATACTGCCGTATTTTCTATCTGCAGGTAGACATGTTCACAAAGACGTGCCAGAGCTTGTTATGCAAAAACAAACACAGCATCCCTCGATTAAAATTACACTCGCACCTTATCTTGGTGGCTCCAGTGACATCATAAAAGTACTTGCGAACATATCCAGCCAACAGTAACTTGTCACGATTACTTCCTTAATAAATCTTTTGCTAAAACAGGGTGGTAAGGCGTTGATCTAAGTTTGTCATGTGTATGCATGCGATAGTCGGTGAATTCATCACAATCATGGAAATGAAGGAACGGATTGCCTTCAATCTGTTCGGCAATGCTGGAGATTTTTTTATCGGCATAATTATGCCCCGGATGAATGACTGTATTACCATCTAATTCGTGTTTCATTTTACTCAAAGTAGTATACATTTGTTCAGGGTCGCCACCTTTCAAATCACAACGGCCACAACCATAAACAAATAATGTGTCACCGGTGATGATATCTCCATCTAATAAATAACATGCAGAGCCTGGAGTGTGTCCGGGTGTATGTAGAATCTGAATTTCAGTATCGCCAATAAAAATTGACTCACCGCCATGATGTAATGTGGGTTGATCAATGTCTGATTCCCAAAAGTCCGCTTCAGCTTTTAGCAAGTGTAGTTCTGAATCATAGGCTTCTAAAACGTCACCTACCGCATTGATATGATCATGGTGACTATGTGTAAGTAATATTTTACTGAGCCGGATTCGCTTGTCTTGGGCGTATTGGATAATACTTGCACCGTCCCAGGCAGGGTCAATAACAGCCGCCTGTTGAGTTTTTATATCAGTGATGATGTAAATAAAGTTATCCATAGGGCCAAGTTGCATGGTGGTAATGATGTAGCTTTTATTCATAATAGGGCTCATATATGTAAAAAATAATGGTCAAACACACTTTTACTGACGGAATGTAATCTCAGCAATAATGAATGCCGAAAACAATACTCTAGCAGATTATTTGGATTATGATTTAAGCCTACTATCGATAGGTTTGAATCCATCCATTATGTCAGTGCAAAGTGGCTTGTATTTTGCTAATCCAAGGAACAGATTCTGGCGAGCATTTATTCGATCCGGATTTATAGAAGAGTGCGTTGATCTTAATAAAAGTATTCACAATAAGCTTTTGCATCAGTATTCAATAGGTTTTACTGACGTAGTAAAAAAACCTTCCTCATCATCTAAAGTTCTTAAAGCTGAAGATTTTAAGAGAGATGCGCCCAAATTAAGAGCAAAGTGTGAGATTTATTCACCCAATTATTTATGGTTTCACGGCAAAGTGGCACTGTCACAATTTTCTCGATATGCATATGGGTGTCATCAAGATTGGCAATGGGGCATTAATCAATCCAGTCAAATCCCTTTTAATATCTTTTTGAGTCCTAATCCCAGCTCTGCCAATGCGGCTTTTAGTCTGTCTGTAATCACAGATTATTATGTTCAGCTGCATCATTTAATAGGTATGTCACAACATGAGAGTTAATATCAATATGAAAGTATTGTTTTTAGTAGCTTTTTTACTGTCTTTACTGGTTTCTCTGCAACTGTCGTTAAGCCCTGTGCATACATCAGAAGGCATGTTGATTAATGATAAGTTAGCGCATTATCTCGGCTACTTTGTGATGGTGATGGTGCTTGATTTTGCCTATTCACCAGGTCGTTATCTAATCTTTAAAATAGGTGTAATTGTAGGTTATAGTATTATTATAGAAGTCGCTCAGAGTTTTATTCCGAGCAGAGAAATGTCTATTCATGACTTACTAGCAAATGTATTGGGAGTGCTTAGTTTTATATTACTATTGCCATACATTCAAAAATTTCAATTTTATCGTCGATTAATATAACCCTGAGTAGAAGCGTTCATGTATAGAGTGACCCATGTTGCCATCATTGCACTTGTTATAGCTGCCATAGCATTCGCCGTATATTACCTTGAAGGCGTGTTATATCTTGCTCCATGTCCGCTGTGCACTGTAGACCGAGGACTCTTCTTACTCATCGCCCTGATCAGTTTAATCTCTGTGATACATAACCCTCGTGGGTTGTTTTTATGGATTTATACCTCTTTATCAAGCGTAGTTGCTTTGTTGGGAATAGCAGTTGGGATCAGGCATATCTGGTTGCAAAACCTACCTGCTGATCAAGTTCCAGAATGCGGGCCTGATTTAGCTTATATGTTAGATGTATTCCCAATGATTGATGTAATTAAACGACTGTTTACAGGGGCTGGACAGTGCGCGGAAGTGAGTTGGACTTTTTATGGAATTACATTGCCACAACAGACATTATTGTTATTTATCGGCTTATTATTAATGATAATAGTCGCGCATAAACAGCAATCGCGTCATTGATGACAAAATAAGGTCTGGTTGAAGTGCTAAGCGCTATCGATTAGCCGTATAATTCATCTAATAAAAACTAATCATATAATAATTTAGATAGTCATGAGTAATAGTGTTACTGCAATTAATGAATCGCAATTGCGTCATCCTCCTGCAACACGTTATGTGAGCTTGAGAGGAGATTATGGGACAGCTAATTTTGTTATGCATCGCGGTGGCATACTGAAAGAAGTCGTCGTTGCCTACGAATCATGGGGCACTTTGTCAGACAACCATGACAATGTAGTTTTGGTTTTTGGCGGTTTGTCGCCTTCAGCTCATGCATGTTCATCACCTGATGACCCCAGTGCAGGTTGGTGGGAATATATGATTGGTCCTGGCAAGCCTATTGATACCAATCAATATTATGTCGTATGTGTGAATACACTTGGTAGCTGTTTTGGTTCTACTAGTCCCAGCTCTACCAACCCCGATACAGGTAAGCCTTATGGTTTAGATTTTCCTGATTTAAGTATTGAGGATGTTGCAAAATCAGCTCACCATGCCTTGCATGATCTTGGCATCGATCACTTGCATGCAGTGGTCGGTAGCTCCATGGGAGGAATGTCATCACTTGCATATGCATTAATGTACCCTGATGAAGTATCCAATCTAGTGACAATTTCAGCAGCGACTAGAGCTTTGCCATTCACAATTGCGGTTCGCTCATTACAACGAGAGATCATCCGTTGTGATCCAAATTTTGAGAATGGCCTTTATCCCCAGGACAAAATTCCTACTGCGGGCATGGTGCTGGCTAGAAAATTAGGCTTAATGTCATACCGAGCTGCTGAAGAATGGCATCAGAGATTTAATCGTGCCCGAGTCTCACCAGATAGACGCAGTGAGGATCGTTTTGGGATAGAGTTTGAAGTGGAGTCATATCTAGAATATAACGCACAAAAGTTTGTTAAAACATTTGACGCAAACAGCTACCTATATTTATCACGTGCTATGGATTTGTTTGATGTTGCGGATCATGGTGGCTCTGTGAATGCAGGCTTGGCAAAGATACAAACACAGCACGCGCTTGTGATTGGTGTAGATACTGATATTTTATTTCCTGTGCAACAACAAGAAGAAATCGCTGAAGGACTTGAAAAAGCGGGTCGCTCAGTCGACTTTGTCGAAATCGATTCTATCAATGGTCATGATGCATTCTTGGTGGATGAGGCACATTTCGCACCAGTCATTCGAGAGTTTTTCGAAAAAACACGAAGTTAATTGTCGTTCGCCCAAATAAAAAGCGCATCGATAAATCGACGCGCTATGATTATCTAAAATAGACTACTTTTTTACTAACGATTTTTAATATCGTTGTAGTCTTTTCCAATATTACCTGTATATAGCTGACGAGGACGTCCGATACGATTACTTGGGTCACTCATCATTTCATTCCAATGAGTCAGCCATCCGACAGTTCTCGCTAAAGCGAAAATCACTGTGAATAGACTCATAGGTATATTCATGGCTTGGAAGATGATACCAGAGTAAAAATCTACATTTGGATAGAGTTTACGTTGAATAAAGTAATCATCCTCTAATGCAATCTTTTCAAGCTCCATCGCTGTTTTGAGCAATGGTTGATTCGGGTTGTTTTCACCCATTTCATTGAGTAAATCATGACAAATTTGGCGGATGATTTTTGCACGTGGATCATAGTTTTTATAAACACGATGACCGAAGCCCATTAATCGGAAGCGGTCTTCTTTATCTTTAGCACGAGCGATATAGTGTGATAAATCTTTGCCTGACTCAACAATCTCAGTCAGCATATGAATTACTGCCTCATTAGCACCACCGTGAGCGGGGCCCCACAAAGAACTAATGCCAGCAGATAAAGCAGCATAAGGACTGGTTTCTGAACTGCCTGACAATCGAACTGTGGAGGTAGATGCATTTTGCTCATGGTCTGCATGTAAGATCAAAATCAAATCCATTGCACGCACCATAGTCGGTGTAAGTGCAGGGGCGTCTGAACCACCGAATAACATCTGTAAAAAGTCACTCGTATAATCCAGATCGGTGTTGGCATCGTTAAATGGTAAATTGAGGGCATGACGATAGCACCAACTCGCAAGAATCGGCATCTTCGCAATCAAACGATGGATCGATAACTCACGTGATTTAGCGTCATGAACATCCACATCATCATTGTGTGTTGCAGCTAAAGCTCCGACTGCTGAGATCATCATAGCCATCGGGTGAGCGTTTTGATCAAAAGCCGAGAATAGATTACGCATTCTGTCGTCTAATGATTTTTGTTGCTTAATGTTGGCTGAATACTCTGCTAACTGCTGTGCATTAGGTAATTCACCATACATGAGCAAATAACAGGTTTCATCAAAGTTACTGTGATTGGCTAGTTGCTCAATTGGGTAGCCACGGTAAGCCAAGCGACCTTCATCACCGTCAATGAAAGTGATCTGACTCTCACAACTCGCCGTCGATACAAAACCTGGGTCAAACGTGAAATAGCCAAGTTCTTTATAAACCGAGCGTATATCTACTGTGTCAGGTCCATCTGTACCATGCATGACCGGCAAATCTATTTGTTTGCCTGTGGCATTGTCTGTGATGGTCACAGTCTTGTTTGTTTGACTAGACATTTAGTCCTCCTGGATTCTAGTACAACGTCCATAAAGTGGATGTTTAATTAAATTCTTTGCCGCAAATACGATTGATACCAACTCAATAAAGCTCATAAAATGATTGAGATGTTCACCCCAACCTATTGATTATGATGCATTATTATTAATAGATAATGCGGAAGCGGAATAACAATTCACGCTGGTATGTAGATTTGGCGCTATTCTACAACACTCCGCAATGGTTATCACTTAATTCAAGCTAAAGGGCGCATTATAGATGCTGGTTTGTTCTATGATTGATCAAATTGGAAGTATTCAACGACAAAATCTGCTACTGAAGGTACATTATTAAGATCCAGTGTGCTCAGATTCGAGGGCATCTCTGAAATCGGCTGATCGGTTGCTAGAGCAATAATGTTTTTATCGCTATTGCACATCAGGGGATGACCAAGACTGGGTCTATGTAATTCAATTTTCAAGAACTTTTCACGCTTAAAGCCTTCGACTAATATTAGATCTGTATGTTCGTGATCAATTTGGCGCAAGAGCTCACGCAAGCTGAGCTCTTGTTGCTGTTCACCAATCTCGGTCATAAGTGCAAAACGTTTTGCTGATGAGATCAACATTTGGCGCGCACCCGCATGACGCAATTTATAGCTATCTTTTTCTGGATAATCGACATCAAAGTCATGATGAGCATGTTTAATGATAGCTAGACGCAGACCACGCTGTTTCAATAGCGGAATCAGTTGGGTGAGTAGAGTGGTTTTACCGGTACCACTGAAGGCACTGAAGCCAATAATTGGAGTGTCAAATTCTTGATTAATCATAGTTAGGAGGCTGAATGGTCGTGCTGGCTAATTCCAGTTCTTCAGGTGTATTAATATTAGTGAAAATCTCGGTCGAATCTGAGAAATCGGCAGTGCAATAGTGTTCTTGTTGGTACCAAAGGTCAATTTTACGATCACCCGCTAAAAGAAAAGCCCTCAGGCTGTCAATTAAGGAAGTGTCAATCAATGCGTATACAGGTTGTAAACGATTACCATCATGGGCGACACAAATTTTTGATTGGCTATGTGTAAGATGCTGATGTAATCGTGCCACATAGTCATTGCATAAAAATGGGCCATCACAGGGGGCAGTCACAATATACTGAGAGTGTGAAAACTGCATGCCGCTGATAAAACCCGCCAAAGGGCCCTGAAAGTCGCTTAATTCATCACTAACGACGCTACAACCTAGTTGTCGATAGGCTTCAAGGTTTCGATTGGCGTTGATGATAAGCTGACCGACTTGAGGTGCTAAGTTGGCTAAAACATATTCAATCATAGCGTGACCATTGAGTTGTACTAGTCCTTTATCTTCACCGTTCATTCGTTGAGCGCGTCCACCTGCTAGTATTAGTCCTGTGGTATTTTCGTATTTTTTCATAGTAGGGGTAAAATTATCCTGAGTTTCACTACATTATATTATTAAGGTTACTTAACGGTACATTATCAAGAGGAAAATTCCAGCATGAGTATAGATGACAAAACACAAACTGAAATCGAAGCCGCAGTGTTTAGGCGACTAGTTGAGCATTTGCAGAATAGAACAGATGTACAAAATATTGATTTAATGAATCTAGCTAATTTCTGCAGGAATTGTTTGTCCAAGTGGTATGTTGCCGCGGGTGAGGAAAAAGGTCTGCAAGTTGACCATGATCAAGCACGTGAATTAATTTATGGTATGCCTTACTCTGAATGGAAAGAAAAATATCAATTAGAGGCAACCCCTGAGCAGTTAGAAAAATTCAACAGTAGAAAACGTTAAACAATAGACAAATTGGTTGATTACCCATAATCCTCGAGACTTTTAAAGCATGGATATAGATTTTAGTGACCAACAGCTAATTCAATATAGTCGTCAGATCATGTTGCCTCAGATAGATATAAGTGGGCAGCAGAAATTGATGCGAGCAAAAGTACTGGTACTAGGTGCAGGCGGTTTGGGTTGTCCGACATTGATGTATTTAGCTAGCAGTGGTGTTGGTGAAATCACCATAGTTGACCCTGACGTGGTTGAGTTGAGTAACTTGCATCGTCAACTATTGTTCAAAGAGCAAGACATAGGTCACAGTAAAGCTCAGATAGCCGCTCAACAAGTACGACAAATCAATTCACAATGTCGTGTTGCTGTGGTTGATAATATTCCTGACGATGTGACTTTGAGTAAGCTTATTGAACATGCTGATGTTGTTATTGAGGGTACTGATAACTTCGAGGCGCGCTATCGGCATAATCGAGTCTGTTTAGAGGCCAGCACTCCCTTGATCTCTGGTGCTGTAATTCGTTTTGAAGGACAGGTGACGTGCTTTGATTTCAGGCACGGTCAGACTCCTTGTTATGCTTGTCTATATGCTGAGGCATCAGATGAAAGTCTCAACTGTAGTGAAAATGGTGTGCTACCTTCAGTCGTAGCAATGATAGCCAGTACCATGGTGACAGAATGTGTGAAGTTAATTACAGAAATCGGTGAGAGCTTGCAGGGACGCTTATTGTTATTAGATGCGATGAGTATGGAATGGCGTTGTATTGCTCTTAAACAGGATGAACATTGCACAGTATGTGGGCCAACACGAGGTTCACAAGTGAGTGCCAAATAACAGAGCTATTAACGCAGTCATCCACACAACGATAGTCGTACTTCTAACACTAACATCAACGTATTAAAAAGTGATAAAAAATTAACATGGAAGAATTAAATCAGCCTCATGAAGTAGTGCGTGTAAATGATAATGAAATCACTTTGTTAGGTACAGCTCATGTGTCTAAGAGCAGTGCAGAAGCTGTTGCAGAGTTGATCAATCATCATGATTTTGATGTTGTTGCGATAGAGCTATGTGCAGCACGTTATAAATCACTCACACAGCCTAATGCCATGGCTGAAATGGATTTGTTTGAAGTTATTAAGACTAAAAAAGCCAGTATGGTTGCAGCTAGTCTGGCGCTAGGTGCTTATCAGCAAAGATTATCTGAGCAATTTGATATTCGTCCAGGCGAAGAAATGATGACGGCAATAGAATTAGCACAAAAACAAACATTGCCATTAGAGCTGATTGATCGAGATATTGGGATTACTCTTAAGCGCATTTACAGCAACATCCCTTGGTGGAGAAAGATGACCGTAGTGTCTGGTCTTGCAGCCAGCGTTCTCACCGATGAAAAAGTGTCTGAAGAGCAAATTGAGAGACTCAAATCAGGCGATATGTTAGACAGTACTTTTTCACAATTTGCAGATAGTGCATATGATTTATATTTGCCACTTATCTCAGAGAGAGATGATTATATGGCCGCTAAGATAATCGCTTTATGTGATATTCATAATGATAAGAAAATGCTTGTGGTGGTGGGAGCAGGGCATTTGTCTGGAATAAAAGATCAACTTATACAGGGAATCGAAGATCCTGATAAACGATTGCAAGAGCTCACACACATAGCCAAGAAAAAACCTATTGGTAAAATAATCTCTTGGTTTATTGTATTGTTGATATTGTCAGGGTTTGTTTTGGGCTTTAATCAGAGTTCAGCACTCGGTTGGAACTTGGTTTTAGACTGGATATTAATTAATGGTGGTTTATCCGCGCTGGGAGCAGCGCTAGCTGGGGCGCATATATTAACAATATTCACAGCATTTATAGCAGCACCGTTGACATCATTAAATCCAACCATAGGCGCCGGCATGGTAACCGCAGCAGCAGAATTGTATTTGCGTAAGCCGACAGTGAAGGATTTTGAAAATGTGCGAAAAGACACCACCAGTCTTTCAGGGTGGAGAAAGAATCGTGTTGCACGCTTACTACTAATATTTTTATTTAGCACTTTAGGCTCAATTGCAGGCACCTATATTGCTGGATTTCAAATATTTGAAGCTTTGAGTCAGACATAAACGTGTCGATTCGAAGATTGAAGTGATATGTTCCGTAAAACCTTTTATTAATATAACCTCTCTAAAATGTTGATAGAGCTCTCTGTTCAGACATGTTTATCCTTCATGTTGCTAGGTGCTGTCGTTGGCTTTATGGCGGGCCTATTGGGCATAGGAGGTGGTGGCATTATGGTGCCGGTTCTAACCTCACTTTTATTAGCGCACAATGTTCCTCTCGGTGAGGTCGTGCATATTGCATTGGGAACATCCATGGCCTCTATTATCACGACTTCAGCAGCTAGCATGGTTGCACATCATCAACATCAAGGTGTGCTGTGGCCCTTAGTGAAAAAAATTACTCCGGGCGTGCTAATAGGGACATTTTTAGCCACCTACTGGGTGAGTATTCTAGAGGCCGAGTTCCTAGCCATTTTTTTTAGTGTCTTCATGGCTTACGTATCGATTCAAATGTTTTTGAATTTTCAAGTCAAAGCAGAGCGTAAGATCCCAAATGCATTGTCACTCGGTCTTGCTGGTGGTGGGATAGGTAGCATATCTGCATTAGTGGCTATTGGCGGTGGTACTCTCACTGTGCCGTATCTCACATGGCATAACATTAATTTAAAACAAGCAATCGGAACGTCATCTGCAGTAGGTTTTCCCATTGCGATTGCTGGCACAGTTGGTTACTTGATTAATGGTTGGAGTGTTCAGTCAGACATGCAGTATTTATACGGCTATGTTTACTTGCCTGCTGTGCTTTTGATTTCTGCTATTAGTTATACCACTGCTCCTATGGGAGCTAGAATGGCACATCGATTACCAATACCTGCCTTGAAAAAAGTGTTCGCAATATTTTTGATCTTTCTAAGCGTTAAGATGTTGCTATCATTCATTTGAGCAATACTCATAACAACATTAACTCAAAAAATTAATAATGTTGTTCTTAGATCATTATCTAATTATATTATTGCTTGGCTATAATTCGTTGTTGTTTCTCGTCCCATAGCTGACTGAGATCTGCTGAAACATATGCAGCCTCAATCAATAAGATATCGTTATTGATATCATCATCTGTGGTCTCTATTGTTTGTGGTGTATCTAGAGATAAATTTTCGCCATCGTCTTCATCTTGGTCATTTTCAATACCAATAATGCTTTCTAGCGATTTTCGCTTCTCATCTCGTAAGCTAAAGGTTTTTTCACGTTGATTTTGATTGAGTGTGACTGATATTAAGTTTTGAAGATCATTATTCATCGCGTAAATATCTAACAGCGCTTGATACTTATCATTTTCTTGTGTGCGAAGTTTGTGTGCGTCAATTAATTTATCGAGTGTACTTTGAGGAATGGTTTGATGAGTTTTAAGTGCTGGTGAAATCTGTGTCCACGGTAAGGCATTATCTAAGCCACGTTCACCATATTTGTTTCGATCGTAAGTCGCTTCGAACAAAATATCAGGAATAACTCCACGATGTTGCGTGCTCTCACCATTAACTCTGAAATATTGCGCGATAGTGGCTTTTAATTGTCCGAGTTTGTTGTCGCTTTTTTGGCGGCTGAACTGATTAAGGTCGATTATTTGTTGTACTGAGCCTTTGCCAAATGTTGTTTCTCCAACTACCACCGCACGACCATAATCTTGCAAAGCACTACTGACAATCTCAGACGCTGAGGCGCTGTAACGATCGACCAGTACGATCATAGGACCTTGATAGTGAGTACCAGCATCTTTGTCTTTATGGATATCGATATGACCACTGGAGTCTCTCACTTGAACCACAGGTCCCTTATCAATAAATAATCCCGCTAATTGCGTGGCTTCGATAAGAGAGCCACCTCCATTAGAACGAAGGTCTAACACCAACGAATCGATATCTTCATCGGCTAGTTCTGTTAATAATGTCTCTACATCACGAGTAGTACTGCGATAGTTTTTGTCACCATTTTGATAGGCATTAAAGTCCATATAGAAAGTCGGTACGTTAATAATGCCAACCTTAATATCATCCTCAATTGTAATAACATCTTTTTGAGCTGCTTGTTCTTCGAGTTTAATCTTATTACGGACTATTGTTATATCTTCAGGTGCTGCATCACTGCCTTTATTGCCAGGAATAATTCTTAATTTAACAGTGCTGTCTTTAGGACCTCGAATTAATGCTACAACTTCATCAAGCCTCCAGCCGATGACATCTGTGAATTCTTTTTCATCTTGTTGGGCAATACCGATAATTTTATCTTTGGCATGTAATCTATTACCTAAGTCTGCGGGTCCACCAGGAATAATTTTCTCTACCACAGTGTAATCATCATCTAATTTCAACATAGCGCCTATACCTTCGAGGGACAGACTCATGCGAATTTCAAAATTGTCATAGCTGCGCGGTGATAAATAGCTAGTATGTGGATCTATAGTGGCAGTAAAGGCATTAATATATATTTGAAAGACATCATTGGCATTGAGTTTTTGACTGCGCTTAAGTGAGTTCTCATAGCGCTTAGTTAAAGTGTTTTTAATTTCATCAGTGTCTTTATCGGCAAGACGTAATGACAACATATCGTTTTTAACACGTCTGCGCCAAAGATCATTCTGTTCTTCTAGTGTCAGTAAGAACTCAGTCTCATCGTTGCGTATTTCATAATCTTCATCTTTTGAGAAATCAAAGTCTTGTTGTAATTGCTCAATAGCGAATTGCATACGCTCCTCTACACGCTCTTGATAAACAGAAAAAATCTCAAAGGCAGGGTTTAGATCACTCATTTTCAATGCGTCATCTAGATTGAGAATATAGCGACTGAATTTATTAATATCTGAGCTCAAGAAATAACTTTTAGTCGGGTCTAGTGATTTAATATAGAGCTGAAACATCGAGGCAGACAAATCATCATCTATCGCAAAGCGACGATAGTGATATCGACTGAGGAAATCAGCGATAATATTGGCTGTTCTCATGTGCTCCAATGATGGAGACATTTCCTCATTTGTGCGAGTGGATTTTTCAGTGGCGAATTTCTCATACGCGACACTATGCAGCGGGATACAAATAAGTAGGGCAGCAAGCCAAAATTGTAAGATATATTTTTGCACAGTATAAATTTCGCTTCTTTTTGTTGTCAGTATTGGGTTATCGCTTATGATCGCATATCATCTTGATACAGATAATAAAATGTGACAACTCATAAGTGTAACAATTCGCGTCTTGTATAAAACATTACCATGCCCGACGCCACATCTGCACTTAAGTAACCAGTGGCCTATATCTGAGTTAACATCTTAAAGTATTCTTGGGTTCTAACGCGACTGTATCTCTCTATGGTTTCTCGAAGTTTTATTATTTAGGCACTATAATCTATGAGTAAGCACTGGAAAAAATATACCATATATTATGTAAAGTACTGATAATGTTCATTATAATTAATAGAGCATTCTACAAGGTGGCGTAATGGCAAACAAAATTAAACAAGAAAAACAATTATTCATGACGCGGTTAATGACACCTGATATGTCAAACTTCTCAGGCAAAGTGCATGGTGGCACTATCCTAAAGCTACTCGATGAGGCTGCATTTTCTTGTGCCTCACGCTATTGCAAAACTTACGTGGTGACCGCATCGTTGGATCAGGTGGTATTTAAAAAACCAATAACAGTGGGTGATCTTGTCACATTCAAATGCCATGTTAATTATGTAGGAAGAAGTTCGATGGAGATTGGCATTCGTGTTGAGGGTGAAAAAATAAGAGAAAAAACTCAATATCACGCGATTTCTTGTTATTTTACCATGGTGTCTGTGGATGAAGACGGTAAAACTTTACCAGTGCCTCGTTTGCAGTTAGATTCAGAGGCAGAAGAAAAGCTATTTCAAGCAGGTAAGATGCGCTGCGCCATGCGCAAAGAAATACAAGAGCGCAACCTGAAATTGCATGTCGGTATTGATTGAGTTAACTCAGAGCCTTGAGTCCTGATGTTAATTTTTTGATGCCTAGCTCCACACTCTCGGAAGTCAACGCTCCATAAGAAATTCTCAGATATGTGCCATCAGGTGCTGCAAAAGCACTGCCTGGAATGGTGGCAATCCCGTGTTGTTGTATTAACGTTTTCGCTAATTTTAAGTCATCCATGTGAATATTTAATTTAGCAAATATATAAAAAGCTCCTTCAGAGTAGGCTTCTTGTAATAACAAACCGGATTGATTGAGTGTGTCTAAACAGACTTTTCTCGATTGTTGAATTACTTTTAGTTTTTCGCTAATAAATTCATAAGGTGCTTGATGAGCCCCAATAGCCGCAAGTTGTGAAATGATAGGCGGTGATATTAAAACAGTATCTTGTACTTTTTTGATGGCCAAGAATAGCGATTTTGGTATCACCATATACCCAACTCGCCATCCTGCAAAACCATAGGCTTTAGACATGGAGTAAAGGCTAATGGTGTGACCTTGTGCATTAGGCAAACTTGCTACTGAGAAGTGTTGATGTTGATCATAGACAAAATCCTCATAGGCTTCGTCTGTAATATGATAGACCCCATGAAATCCACATAGTTTATTGATGGCTGTTAATTCTTGCTGTGTATAAACGGCACCACTTGGATTATTAGGTGACACTGTCACAATGGCACGAGTTTTTTTAGTAATAGCGTGTTCAATTAACTCTATATCAGGGTGAAAGTCTGCTTTAGTAGGCACACACACTGGCTTTGCGTTAGCTAATTTAATGGCCATCTCATGATTGAAATAATAGGGTGTTAATAAAATAATTTCATCATCAGGATCTGTTAGTGTAAGTATTAAAGAACTGAAGGCCATGTTGGATCCAGCCGTCACGAACACACAACTGTTATCATCTACTTTAATATTGTTGCGTGTGTCTAATTTATCTTGAAGTGCGCTTTGAAGAGCAGGTAGCCCTTCAACTGGGCCATATAAATCACAGTGACCTGTTTTTAGGTGTCGCTGCAAATGCTGGAATGCTTGTTCCGGTGGATGGTAATAGGCAACACCCTGACCCAAAGAAATCGTCTTAGGTGTTTCTTTCACCCACTGATTAATGATGGGGATGATAGGGGCTTGAACTGCTTGCGTGCGCTGACTGCTCATAATTCAATTCTTGCAATAATAATTAGGGAGTATCAGGTGGTACCCAACAGCATCATTTGATCTGTGAGGGTCAAGGCTTTGATACACACTTATTTTTACATTGTTAAGCGGCGATAAATATCCGAAACCTTGTAAGGTAGTTTATCGATCTGATTAACAATAGCAAAGTTGACAGGGCCATACATGTGTTGGAGATAATCCATGGCTTCCTCGTCTATGGTAATACAGAATGGATGGATGCCTAAATATTTAGCTTCAATCAGAGCGCGTCGTGTATCTTCAATGCCATACACACCGCGGTAACCATCTCGATCGTCAGGTCGTCCATCAGAAAGAGTGATTAATACTTTAGTTTTGGCCTCAACCTTGGCTAGTAGTTTGGACAAATGTCTAATGGCTACACCCATGCGTGTGTAGTCTTTAGGTTTAATATTAGCGATACGTTCTTTAACTGTGGATGTGTAGTTCTCATCAAATTCTTTGATTCTATATAGATCACACTGTTCATGAGTAACTCCAGAAAAACCATAGATGGCATATCGATCACCTAACTTCTCCAGTGATTCGCATAATAAAATCAGAGCTTCACGCTCCATATCATTGATCCATCCGGATGTTGATCCGCTCATATCAACCATAAACATCACGGCAATATTACGATCCACTTTACGCTGCTTAATAAATAGGTTTTGATCGAGCTCTTCACCGTTAATAATATCGGCATAAGAATTGATGACAGCATCAAGATCGATGTCTTCACCATAGGGTTGTTTGTGGATGCGTCGATCTTCTTCTCTGAGCGCTTCAAACGTACGATGCAGTTGTTTAAGTAAGTTGCGATGTTTAGCCAGAGTCTGTTCAACAAAATTAGAAGATTTTCCAGTTACATCATATTCACGCAGCTGGCACCATTGTTTACGATATTGTTGGCGTGAGTGATCCCATTCGTCATATAAAAACACTTCACTATCATCTTCACGCAGTGCGGTCTCTTGCTCGACGTCATTGTCTCCACCAGAAGTTTGTGTCTGATCAGTTTGCAAGTAATCTTCGGGTATTTCCCCTAAGTCTTGTTGAATAGAATCTAATAACTCTTGAATGTCATCTGGAGTATCAACATCTTCACCATCAAACTCTAATTCAACACGATAGCCATCGGGCATTTCATCGTCATCAATTTCTTTGACCTGAAAGCGTTTATCTTCTGCTTCCTCATCCATAGGCATGTCAGGCTGATCGTTTATTAATTCCTGTTCTAATTGGTTTAGGCGAGCTTGTAGATCGGACTTATCATGATCGACACGTTCATTCATTTTCTCTCTTGCTAGCGAGGGATCTAATTCACCCTGATAGAGAGTTGCTTGCGGTCGATAATCATTATCATATAAAGCATACAGTAGACTGGCGCTGTCATGCGCACTGGCCTTGGGTTGTGATAATTGTGTGACAGCCTGCTGCCATACGGGAGGTAAGTCTTGAGCATTTAACAGTGAATTGAATTGCTTCATGGCGCGTGCAATGCCGGGTAGTTCTCGTTCTATATTGGCATCTAAACGAACGGTTTCTAAGCTGTGAAATAGACTGACTGCATCTGCCGGGTCGCTGAATGTTTGGGTAAGTTGCTGAACATCCACTCGCCATGTACCAAACCAAGATTGTGCCCACTGGTGGATGGCGATAGTTTTGTACAAAGAGAAATTCTCTTCGTAGCTGCCAAATGTTGAAATATTCTCAGGTAGGTGGATAGTTTCTGTATCGGTAAATAATCGATCGCCTTGCTTCAGCGTTAAACTGCGTCCGTTAAGTCCTGTAATAATACTTTCCACTATGCGGCTGATATCTTGGTAGCTGACTGATGTGTCTGCATAGGTAGTGTTATCTATGTATTTGTCCAGCGCTTGCATGGTCTCGATGCTGGCATCAATTCCGCTTTCTATGAATACGCTATTAATATGCGATATCCAATCTTGCCAAGCGAGTTCTTCGACCACTTTCAAGCTGATTGCACCTAGGTGACAAAATTGAAAAGCTAACTCGATATCGGTTTGAGTCAATTCATCGACTGAGGCTATAAAGCGCTCTTGATCTGCCAGACTGGATTCTGCTAGCAGTTGTGCTGGCTTAAAGACAGTTCGTTTGGGATTGAGTACAGGCTCGACTAGTAATTCCAGACGAAGCTCAACTTCGCGCTCACCCATGCCGCCATAACTGGAGCTGTTTTGATTCTTCCCTGTGCGTACAGGTGATCGAATGTAGCCACCATCTTTTGAATAGGCCTTGATTTCATATTCAGGCTGATCATCAGTATTTTGTGGTTTGGGGGTGGACTTCTTTTTGGATGTCCAAAATTTAAAATTCATGGTCTAGTTTTCAGTGGCATCCAATAGGACATCCCTAGCTTGATTGATTTTGGTGGCAAGATGGCTTGAGCCGCCACGATCTGGATGCATTTTTTGCATTAATTGTTTGTGAGCTTGAGTGATATCCTCTCTGCTCGCACCCGGCTCTAGGTTTAGAATAGCATAGGCCTCGCTAACCGTGAGGGCGGCGGAAGTCTTTGTACTGTTTCTAGATTGCTGATCAGCCCCAGGATTTTGTTGGCCACGAAAAGTATTGATAGTACGACGTAGCATTGGCAAATAAGCCAGCAAGCCAAATAGGCGTCTTGCTACAGGTAAGATGGCACCAATCAGAGCGTATAGCCAATGCATACGTCCAGTGGCCACCAGGCCAAGTAAAATTACACCTATCATGATCATTGCGATCTGCCATTGTCTATTAGCAGGCTGTTGTTTGAGCCAACGTAAAGCCAGTAACATAATAACGACAGCTACTAATATGAGGATTATTCGTATCATTAGGTTTGCACATGCCCGTGGTTTTTCATGAAATAAATATCAGTATGGATTATGTTGAGGATAGGGTAAGCTCCGATCATTAAACGCTATGGCTGCTAGTTATATGTCGAGATTATACCAAGCATTTGCTCTGCAATAAAAAGCTTTCCACACAGTTTGCTTGTGCTGACATAAACGACTTAAACCGGCGACCCAATAACACGATTAAAACACGATTAAGAATTCATAATGATGATAACCATACCAACAACACGATTACTTGATTGGTGTTTCTTGATGGCGTTAGTAGTGATGTTTGGTTCTGCTTTTCTACTCACCAAAATCGCGGTACAAGAAATACCCCCTATGTTAGTGGTGGCAGGTAGAATCGTGATTGGTGCATTAATTTTATTGGTATTAGCACTTTGGCAGGGCGAGCGATTTGCTAGTCTAAAGTCATGTTGGAAAATCATCGTTGTTCTGGCTATTACTGGCAACTGTGTGCCGTTTTTTTTAATCACCTGGGGGCAGCAATATGTAGACAGTGGTCTGGCAGGTATTTTAATGGCAATGATGCCTTTGAGTACTATATTGCTAGCTCATTTTTTTGTCAGTGATGAACATATTACGGCCAATAAATTATTTGGTTTTCTGGTCGGCTTTGCGGGTGTGGTGATATTAATGCTGCCTCAAATTAATTCCGATGCACAATATCATTGGCTACATTTGGTTGCCATGTTATCAATTTTGAGTGGTGCTATCAGTTATGCAATAAACTCAGTGGTAGCACATAAATTACCAAAAATGAGTCTGACTTTATTATCCGCGGGAGTGCTATTTGCAGCTTCGGTAATGATATTACCTATAGCTATTTGGTCGACTTACGGATGGAAGCCTGACGTGAGTAATAGCTCTTTGCTAGCACTATTGGTTTTGGGTCTATTCCCGAGTGGTTTAGCGACTATTATCTATTTCAGTCTGATTCGTCGAGCGGGCGCAGCTTTTATGTCACAAACGAATTATCTCATTCCATTGTGGGCTGTTTTTATGGGAGTGGCATTTGGTCATGAACATATCAGTTTAAATGCGCTAATTGCTCTGACCGTTATATTGTCAGGAATTGCGCTTGCGCAAACGAAATCTCAAACACAGCAGACTTGATATACAGAGACATAATTTATAACCCTCCGACTCGAACATAGATTAAACAACCTTGTTTAGAAAATGGTGTGTGAGTACTCATGTGAGGAGCGCGTATCCATGTGCCGGCTGGATATTCTCCATGTTCATCTTCAAAAGTACCTTCCAGCACCAGAATCTCCTCCCCTCCAGGGTGTGTGTGGCGTGAGAAATATGTATTAGGTTCCCATCTCACTAAAGCCATACTCTCAGGTCGATCTGCTTGAGAATACAATGGGAGTACTTTTAATCCCTCAACCATACCTTGTAACCATTGAGTCTCTTGGCTATTAATTTTGACTTGAGGGCGATCAGTACCCTCATACTGCTTGAGGCGAACAAATATCGTGCAACCACTATCAGAATAAGGTGCATGTTGACTACCATCAGGATTCAGTAAATAGCTGCCCTTAGGATAACGGCCATGCTCATCACAAAACTCACCATCCAGCACCAAAATCTCTTCTCCTTGAGGGTGCTGATGGGTTCTGAATTTTCCACCTGCATCGTAGCGAACTATACTAGTTACTGGGCCATACTCCCCACCTTCACGGTATAAAGGTTTACGCCATACTGTCTGGCTGGGACTACTTTGCCAATCCATATTTTCGGTATTAACAACCACACGTTTTGATAGATCGCTATTGATATCGTCAGAGGGATGCATACTCAGTCCTCGACTAGCATTAATAATGCATCGAGATCGATCATGCTTGGATGATCGGCTACTAACTCATTGCTATGATCATAGAGTAGATATGAAGGCGTGCCGACAAGATTCTTATCAGCCGCTTTTTGATGATAGGCGGCGGCCGCTTTAAAGTTGGTCAACACATGTGCGTAATTAAGTTGATGCTGTTTGACTAAACTCTCTGTTAACTCAGGATTTTCTTCTCCATCAATCACAACACCAAGTATGGTCATATGGATGTCTGGATTGTCTTGCATAAGCTGAGCGATTTTTTTGAAATCTCTCTTACATGGTCCACAGAAGGTCGCCCAGAACATCACCAAGTCGTAGCGCTCAAGTGCTAGATTATGTTGAATAAAGGTATCTACATTTTGGCTGTCATCACTGATGGTGTAGGGTGATGCTTGCGTGCTATTTGTGAATAGCAAAGTGGTGAGTAGTAAGCTACAGAGGAGTTTGAAATTGTGCATGGTCATTTGTTTCATAGTGAGTGATCTTTTCTAGCGGGTTAATCATCTGGGTAAAGTTTATAGCAAGCTGCTTGTATGTAACGTGCGGCGAGTTCACTGTTAATGTCTTTGCCATGATGGGATACGCATTGATGGGCTGTTTTAACACCAAACATAGGCGTTTCCTTTGCCACCCATATACGCGTGTAAAAAGGATAGCGGTCTTTGCATCTATCAATCAGGTCCTGAGCAATGGTATCACTCTGCACTTCCTCCAACTCTTCCAATAAGCAATGCCAATAGTGTTTCTTATCAAACCATCCACTATGGGCATACATTGGCAATATGAGGAGGACTGCGACAATGATTTTCATGGATTTATTCATTGGGGTGGTAATTGTGCGTTTAGTTCATTAAGCATCATATATTTAGTGCTGGTTTGATTACTAGGTAGGTAAGAGCAGTAATTAAGCAAACACCGAATATATTTAGCCACAATCCAGCTCTACACATATCTGGAATAGATAAATGACCCGAGCCAAAAACAATCGCATTGGGTGGTGTTGCAATTGGCATCATAAAAGCAAAGCTAGCTGCAAAGGTTGCTGGAAAAACAATTAAATATGGATGAACTCCCATGCCGATTGCGATACTCGCCAAAATTGGGACTAAAGTTGCTGTAGTTGCGGTATTAGAAGTTAGTTCTGTAAGTAGTATCACCGCGCCACAGATAATAAATATAAAGATATATTCAGGTAATACCGGTAAATATAAACTTTGAGAGGCAATAAATTCAGCTACTCCATTGTTCTTTATGGCTTGTGCTAACGTCAGTCCACCACCGAATAGAATAAATATGCCCCAAGGTAATTTTTTAGCTGTTGGCCAATCCATGACAAAGCTATGTTGCTTAAAGTTGATTGGAATAATAAATAACAATAGTGCACACACCATAGCTATACCTGGGTCACTCAATCCCTTGAGAGGCTGAATATCACCATCAGACAAAGGTAATGTGAGCGTTTGTAACCAAGGCCGTGTCATCCACAAAATCACTGCCATTAAAAAGATAATTAGAGTGGCACGCTCACCTGTGGACATGTGACTGCGTGCATTCTCATGAATGGTATCCAAAGACGGATTGAGCAGGTTTTCGCGCTGGAATGGAAATACCCAACGTGTCAGAACCAGCCAGATAATCGGTAAGAAAATGAAAATTAAAGGCGCCGCCATCATTGTCCATTCAGCAAAACTGATTTTGGTTTGGTATTGCTCATCAATTCCGCTGTCCAAAAATCCTGTTAATACTAGGTTAGGTGCAGTACCAATAATCGTGCCAGTTCCACCTACTGAGGCCGCATAAGCAATACATAACAGTAAACAACGTGCGAAATTATGTTGATCAGGATGAGTGAAGCCTTGGTCGTCGACGCGGGTAAAAAGCGCAATAATACTCAGCCCCATTGGCAACATTAGGGCCGTAGTAGCCGTATTTGAGATAAATGCACTCAATAATGCCGTCGCTGTCATCAAGCCAGCAATCAGTAATAGGGGATTACTGCCAGTTTGCGCTAATATAGCGCCAGCTATGCGCTGATCCAACTTCCAGCGTTGCATAGACAGTGCAATCAGGAATCCCCCCATGAACAGGAAGATTAAGTGTGACGCATAGGGTGCAGTGGTGGTCTTGATATCAGCAATTCCCAACAAGGGGAAAATCGCGATAGGCAATAATGCGGTGACAGTGATATCTAATGCTTCACTCAACCACCATATTGCCATCCACAACGTGACACAAAGAGTCGCTTTGGCAGGGAAATCTAAGGGTATTAACGCTTTCTGGGTATCGACATACTGGTCCGGTAGAGATAAAAATAGCGCTATTGCCGCCAGTGGCCCCAAAAGCAATCCTATTTTTTGCATCGATTGAAACATAATTGAATTGAAATGACTGAGTTAACTGACAAATATCAGCGAAATATGCGTGATCTGAGAATATCGGTAACCGATCGATGTAACTTCAGATGCACCTATTGTATGCCAAAACAGGTATTTAATTCACAGTATCAGTTCCTAGTGCGTGACGATTTACTGTCTTTTGAAGAAATTACGCGTCTGGCGAGCTTGTTTGCTGACCAGGGCGTGAGAAAGCTACGTTTGACAGGTGGTGAACCTCTATTAAGAAAAAATCTTGATGTGCTAGTTAAAGAGTTAAATAAGATCCCAGATATTGAAGATATTGCTTTAACCACCAATGCATCAATTCTTACATACGAGAGAGCGCAGCAGCTAAAAGAGGCCGGTTTAAACAGAATTACTGTCAGTTTAGATGCAATTGAGCAGGATGTGTTTATGCGCATGAATGATATGCAGGTTTCAGTGGAAAAGGTATTAACCGGCATCGAGAATGCACGAAAAGTTGGTTTTGATTCACTCAAAGTCAACATGGTGGTGAAGAAAGGCGTCAATGAAAATAATATTCTCCCAATGGCAGAATACTTTAAAGGCACAGGGATCATTTTGCGCTTTATTGAGTTTATGGACGTTGGCAATACTAATAGTTGGAATATGGATCAGGTTCTATCGGGTGCAGAAATTGCCGATATCATCCATGCGCAATTACCGATCGAGCCATGTGATCCAAATTATACAGGCGAGGTCGCTAAACGATGGCGTTATCAAGATGGAGAAGGTGAGATTGGATTAATTACCTCAGTCACAGAAGCATTTTGTGGTGAC
>CBFHSW010000021.1:0-15687 GCA_965658595.1 Gammaproteobacteria bacterium
CGTGAAGATGGAAGTAAGCATGCATGCGCCGATAGCGATGGATGAAGGTTTACGATTTGCGATTCGTGAAGGTGGCCGTACTGTAGGTGCGGGTGTCGTTGCGAAAATTATCGAATAAGCAACATTAGAGACTGGGTTTCAAGCGACAGAGTAACCTAGGCCAGTAGCTCAATTGGCAGAGCGACGGTCTCCAAAACCGTAGGTTGGGGGTTCAAGTCCCTCCTGGCCTGCCAGTTGCTGGCAGAGTTGATAAAAGTCGATATGATCGATAAGTGTAGACAAGTCTAGATAAGAGTAGACATAAGGATAACAACATGGCCGAAGCGGCTGAAGAAAATAATGGCATAGATACAGTCAAACTAGCGCTATCAATAGCAGTACTAGGGGCGGGTATCTTTGGCTTTTATCATTTTGCAGAACAGGCGATATTATATCGTGTGCTTGGTTTAGTGGCGTTCGTGGTGATTGCGGGCGGCATAGCGCTCACCACTAGCAAAGGGCGAAATTTGTCAGCGTTTTTACAAGCAGCTAAGACTGAGATGCGCAAGATGGTCTGGCCGACCCGTGTAGAGACAGTACAGACCACCATGATTGTGTTAGTGATGGTGTTCGTCGTTGCGATATTTTTATGGTTATTAGACATGTTTCTAGGATGGATCATGAAAATGATCATCGGTTAAGCGAGGAGCAGTTTAGATGGCTTTAAGATGGTATGTAGTTCACGCGTATTCAGGTTTCGAAAATCAAGTTAAGAAATACCTGATAGAGCGAATCGAGCGCAATGAGATGCAAGATAAGTTCGGCAAAATTCTCGTGCCTATGGAAGAAGTGGTAGAGATGCGCGAAGGTCAAAAAAAGCGCAGTGAGCGGAAGTTTTTTCCAGGCTACGTGTTAGTACAAATGGAAATGGATGATGAATCATGGCACCTAGTCAAAGATGTGCCTAAAGTACTGGGATTCATAGGCGGTACTTCAGATAAGCCAGCACCTATTTCTAATCGTGAAGCTGATTCAATATTGCAGCGCATTCAGGATACGGTGGATAAGCCTAAGCCTAAGGTTTTATTTGAGCCAGGTGAAGTGGTACGTGTAATTGATGGCCCATTCAATGATTTCAATGGGGTAGTTGAAGAAGTTAACTACGAAAAGAGCCGCATGCTAGTGGCGGTGCAGATTTTCGGCCGCTCAACACCAGTAGAACTGGAGTTTGGACAGGTAGAGAAAGGTTAAAATAAGAGAGAACCATCGAACAAATATATTAAATAAACATCGGATCTTCTAGTGAGAAGATTTTTTTAATCAACTCGGGGAGCATTAGGTTTTAGATCTGTGCGCTAGTACCCGTAAGGAGTAGCAACATGGCTAAGAAAATAGAAGCTTACATCAAGCTTCAAGTCCCCGCTCAGGATGCGAATCCGAGCCCTCCCGTTGGACCTGCATTAGGTCAGCATGGTGTGAACATCATGGAATTCTGTAAAGCGTTTAACGCGCAAACGCAGAATCTTGAAAAAGGCATGCCTGTGCCTGTAGTGATTTCGGTTTATAACGACCGTAGTTTCACATTCATCATGAAAACGCCGCCAGCATCAATTTTATTGAAAAAAGCAGCGGGCTTACAAAAAGGCAGTGGCACACCCAACACCAATAAGGTGGGCAAGGTGACACGTGCACAATTGGAAGAAATTGCTAAAACCAAAGAACCTGATCTCACAGCTGCTGACTTAGATGCTGCTGTTAGAACGATTGCGGGCAGTGCGCGCAGTATGGGTCTTGAAGTTGAGGGAGTATAGTCATGGCTAAGGCAGGCAAAAATATTACAGCAGCACGTGCCAATGTTGATGCGGAAACCGTATATGAGCCTTCACAGGCTATGCAGTTGGTGATAGACAATGCGCGAGCAAAATTTGTTGAGTCGATTGATGTTGCCATCAATCTAGGTGTTGATCCTAAGAAATCAGATCAAGTAGTACGTGGCTCTACAGTGCTTCCTAATGGAACAGGTAAAGTAGTCCGTGTTGCAGTATTTGCACAGGGTGATCAAGCAAAGGCAGCAGAAGCTGCAGGCGCTGACATTGTTGGTTTTGATGATCTTGCGGATGCAGTTAAGAAAGGTGAAATGAATTTTGATGTCGTTATTGCAACGCCAGATTCGATGCGTATCGTTGGTCAACTCGGACAAATCTTAGGTCCACGTGGCTTAATGCCAAATCCAAAAGTAGGAACAGTTACTCCAGATGTGGAAGGCGCTGTCACCAATGCCAAGGCTGGACAGGTACGTTACCGTGCTGACAAGACAGGTATTGTGCATTGTAGTATCGGAAAAGTTGATTTTGATTCAGCTAAACTGGTTGAGAATTTGCAAGCGTTAATGGCTGATTTGATTAAAGCTAAGCCTGCATCAGCCAAAGGCGTGTATGTGAAGAAAGTCACTGTGTCATCTACCATGGGTGTAGGTGTGCAGATAGACCAAGGTGCGTTAACGTAACAAACATTTAGTAAAGACTTTGGGCTGTTCTAAATACGTAAGTTTTTAGACGGCCGTCAAAGACCGTAGGTGCGGAGTAATCTGTTTAATTGCAGCGTCAGCCTACGTAGGCGGTGGCTCCAAAATAGGTAAAACCTAAGTTGGAACACTGAAACACTGTCGGGAGTGATTCTCGACAAAATTAAAACTCCGTCATTAGTTGGACTCTAAAGAGACTAACGACATTACGGAACAACTTAGGAGGACCATACTGTGGCATTAAACCTTGAGAACAAAAAACAAGTTGTCTCAGAGGTTGCTGCGGTTGCTGCTGAAGCCCATTCGGCGATTGCTGCTGAATATCGTGGACTCGGTGTTGAGGAACTGACTGACTTGCGTATTAAAGCTCGTCAGGGTGGCGTTTACGTTCGTGTGGTTAAAAACACATTAGCAAAACGTGCACTAGAAGGGACTGAATTCGAGTGTATGAAAGATGGTTTAGTCGGCCCGTTAATTCTTGCGTTTTCGCAGGAAGATCCGGGTTCTGCTGCCAGGGTAGTTAAGGAATTCAGCGCAGATAATGATTTGCTTAAAGTCAAAATGCTTTCTATTGGAGGCCAGTTATTAGAAGCAACAGAACTGGAGAGATTAGCAAGCCTACCGACGAAGGATCAAGCAATCAGTATGTTAATGGCAGTAATGAAAGCGCCAGTCGAGAAATTTGTTCGAACATTGGCCGAGCCGCACGGAAAGATGGTGCGCACTGTTGCTGCTGTACGCGACCAAAAGCAATCTTAATTTTAGTCACTAACGGTTTTATTTTTTTAGGAGTATTTAGAAATGGCTGTATCACAAGAAGAAATTTTGGAAACTATTTCCAACATGACAGTAATGGAAGTCGTAGATCTGATTTCCGCTATGGAAGAAAAATTTGGAGTATCTGCAGCAGCAGCAGTCGCAGCAGCACCAGCAGCAGCGGGTGACGCAGGTGGCGCAGCAGCAGAGAAAGATGAGTTTGACGTTATAATGTCTAGTTTTGGTGGCAACAAAGTTGCTGTCATTAAAGTCGTTCGCGCGGTTACTGGTCTTGGTCTTAAAGAAGCTAAAGAAATGGTCGAAGGCTCACCTTCAACTGTTAAAGAAGCAGCAACTAAAGACGAAGCAGAAGATATTAAAAAGCAGCTTGAAGAAGCTGGTGCTCAAATCGAACTTAAGTAAGTTTTACTTTAGTTGGGTACTGTTTGAAGCAAGGACACACACTGTGAGGAGACTCGCAGCGTGTGTCTGTACCCGTTGATTTTATAAAACATTTGATTGATAGGTGGCGATTAAATGAAAAGCATAGTGATGAGACTGTTGTGTCAACGCTCATAGTTATGCTTTTCAAATATTCAGTTCCAAGCCCGACAACTTAGGAGGCTAAATGCAATACAGTTTCACCGAAAAGAAAAGAGTCCGTAAAGATTTCGGTAAGCGCCCACAGATACTTGAAGTGCCTTACATGCTTCAGGTTCAGTTGGAATCATTCCGCCAATTTTTGCAAGTGGATGCAGCGCCAGAAAATCGTGCCGATGTCGGCCTACATGGGGCTTTCTCTACTGTATTTCCTATTGAAAGCTATTCAGGCAATGTCATTCTTGAATATGTAAGTTATCGTCTTGATAAGCCAGTGTTTGATGTCAAAGAATGTCAGATGCGTGGCTTAACTTATGCAGCTCCACTGCGAGTAACTGTGCGCTTGGTCATTTATGATAAAGAAGCACCTGCAAGTCAAAAGAAAGTAAAAGATGTAAAGGAACAAGAAGTCTACATGGGCGAGCTTCCGCTTATGACGGATACAGGCACCTTTGTAATCAATGGCACAGAACGTGTCATCGTTTCGCAGTTGCATCGCTCACCCGGTGTATTCTTTGATCATGACAAGGGAAAGACGCACTCTTCGGGTAAATTGTTGTACTCCGCACGTATCATTCCATACCGTGGTTCATGGTTGGACATGGAATTTGATCCAAAAGATTGCTTGTTCGTTCGAATAGACCGCAGAAGAAAATTACCTGCGACTATTCTATTGCGTGCATTGGGTTATGAGACTCAAGAGATACTCTCTATGTTCTTTGACACTCACAAAATCACTGTTTCACGCAAAGGCTATGAGCTTGCATTAGACCCTAAAGATTTGCGTGGCGAGATTGCTGCATTTGATATTGAAGTCAATGGCGAAGTATTAGTTGAGACAGGGCGTCGTATCACTATGCGTCACATCCGTGAAATGGAAAGCAGCAAGGTTAAGAAGCTTACTGTTCCCCAAGAATACTTCATGGGTAAGGTGATGGCACATGACATCATCGACCAAGAAACAGGTGAGTTAATCTTCAATGCTAACGAAGAGTTATCAGAAGAGAATATTCACAAGATTGAAGACAATGGCATCAAGAAGTTTGAGATTCTCTATACTAATGAGATTGATCGTGGCCCTTATATCTCTCAGACTCTTGCGATTGACTCTACGACCACTGAATTAGAAGCTCAGGTAGAAATCTATCGTATGATGCGCCCAGGTGAGCCACCTACGAAAGAAGCTGCGCAGTCATTGTTTAATAACCTTTTCTTCTCAGAAGATCGTTATGATCTATCGCCTGTAGGACGTATGAAATTCAATCGTCGTCTAGGCAGAGATGAAACTACAGGTAGTGGTACATTAATTTCAGGTAAACAGGCTCTTCAGAAAGCGGAGATACTCTCTGCAGATGGTGCTAATAGCGCTCAGCAATTAGATACTGCAATGAAAGCAGATGACATTCTTTCTGTTATGGGTGTGTTGATAGATATCCGCAATGGCGAAGGCATAGTCGATGATATTGATCATCTTGGTAACCGCCGTATTCGCTGTGTTGGTGAAATGGCTGAGAACGTATTCCGTGTGGGTCTTGTCAGAGTTGAACGTGCAGTTAAAGAGCGTCTCACATTGGCAGAATCAGAGGGCTTAATGCCACAGGAAATGATTAACGCCAAACCAGTAGCTGCTGCAATAAAAGAATTCTTTGGCTCAAGTCAGTTATCTCAGTTTATGGATCAAAACAACCCATTATCAGAGGTGACTCACAAACGCCGAATTTCGGCTTTAGGGCCGGGTGGTTTGACGCGTGAGCGTGCCGGTTTTGAGGTGCGTGATGTGCATCCTACTCACTATGGTCGATTGTGTCCGATTGAGACACCAGAGGGACCAAACATCGGTTTGATCAACTCTTTAGCGATCTATGCACAGACTAATGATTATGGTTTCTTAGAAACTCCTTACCGCAAAGTTATTAATGGTAAGGCCACTTCTGAGATCGATTACTTATCAGCGATTGAGGAAAGTCAGTACGTGATTGCTCAGGCCAATGCGAGTCTGGACGAGAAAGGTAAATTGACCGATGAGCTAGTATCATGTCGTCACCTCAATGAGTTTGAATTATCGACCCCGGATAAAGTTAATTACATGGATGTGTCGCCTAAGCAGATTGTTTCTGTGGCGTCTTCTTTAATTCCTTTCTTAGAGCATGATGACGCTAACCGTGCACTCATGGGTTCCAACATGCAACGCCAAGCCGTACCGACTTTACGTGCAGATAAACCATTAGTTGGAACCGGTATTGAGCGGGCCTTAGCGATCGATTCAGGTGCCTCTGTTATCGCCAAACGTGGTGGCACTGTCGACAGTGTAGATGCAGGCCGTGTAGTGGTAAGAGTCAGTGATGATGAGACTCAAGCGGGTGAAGCAGGTGTTGATATTTACACGCTCACAAAATATACGCGTTCTAATCAAAACACATGTATTAATCAGAAGCCTCTAGTGAGACCTGGAGACATGATTGCACGTGGTGATGTGCTTGCTGATGGTCCTTCAACGGACATGGGTGAGTTAGCTCTTGGTCAAAACATGATGATCGCGTTCATGCCATGGAATGGTTATAACTTCGAGGATTCCATTCTATTATCAGAGCGTGTGGTGGAAGAAGATCGATTCACAACAATACATATTGAAGAGCTCAGTTGTGTTGCTCGTGACACTAAGCTAGGTGCAGAAGAAATTACCGCTGATATTCCAAATGTCAGTGAGAGCTTGCTGGCTAAGCTTGATGACTCAGGTATCGTTTATGTAGGTGCGGAAGTTAAGCCTGGCGATATTCTTGTGGGCAAGGTGACACCAAAAGGTGAAACACAACTCACACCAGAAGAAAAACTCCTGCGTGCCATCTTTGGTGAAAAAGCGTCCGATGTTAAAGACACTTCTTTGCGAGTGCCATCTGGTATGGAAGGTACAGTCATTGATGTTCGAGTATTCACTCGTGACGGTGTTGAAAAAGATCGTCGTGCACTACAGATTGAAGAAGCGGAAATTGAACAGGTTAAGAAAAACTTGCGCGATCAATTACGTATCTACGAAGAAGATATCTACAGTCGTGTCGAGCGTTTGATCACTAATAAAGTTTCTGAGGGCGGTCCTGAAGGGCTTAAAGCAGGTGATAAAGTGTCAGCAGATTATCTGCAATCCTTAGCCAGTGAGCGTTGGTTTGAAATACGCATGCGTGATGAGTCTGTGAATACTAATCTAGAGCAGCTAGCTCAGAGTATTGTAACTCAGCGTGAAGCAACAGAAAGTAAACTCGCTGAACAGAAAGAGAAAATCACAGCAGGTGATGATTTAGTCCCAGGTGTTCTCAAGATGGTAAAAGTCTATCTTGCGGTTAAGCGTCGTATGCAACCGGGTGACAAGATGGCAGGTCGTCACGGCAACAAAGGTGTGGTCTCAATGATCGTACCTGTTGAAGATATGCCGTATATGCCTAATGGCACACCAGTAGACATCTTACTTAATCCACTGGGTGTACCCTCTCGTATGAACGTCGGACAGGTATTAGAAGTGCATTTAGGTGCAGCTGCTAGAGGTTTAGGCCTGAAGATACAGGGCATGTTGGATGCTAATGGTAAGCCAGCTGAGCTGCGCGAGTTCTTGGATCAAGTCTATAACCAAGATGATGGTGCTAAGGTTGATCTTAAGCAGTTCTCAGATGACGAAATTATGACCTTATCTAACAACCTTAAGGGTGGAGTGCCGATGGCAACTCCTGTGTTTGATGGGGCTGAAGAGCATGAGATCAAACGTATGCTTAAGTTGGCTGATTTAGATGAAGACGGTCAGATAGAGTTGATAGATGGAAGAACAGGCGATCAATTCGAGCGTCGAATCACAGTTGGTTACATGCATATGCTCAAGCTTAACCACTTAATCGATGACAAGATGCATGCTCGCTCAACTGGTCCATACAGTCTGGTCACACAGCAACCATTGGGCGGTAAAGCTCAATTCGGTGGTCAGCGCTTCGGTGAGATGGAAGTGTGGGCACTGGAAGCCTATGGTGCTGCGCATACATTGCAAGAGATGCTTACAGTTAAATCAGATGATGTGGCTGGTCGTAACAAGATGTATAAAAACATTGTTGATAATGATCAGAAGATGGAAGCGGGAATGCCGGAATCATTCAATGTATTGATGAAGGAAATTCGCTCTCTCGGTATCAATATTGAACTAGAGCAGAAAGATTAGTTGTTATTGATTGACTGACTTTAAAGCATAATTACAAAATTAAGATGACGTTTCACTAGGAGACGCAACACGATGAAAGACTTACTGAATTTACTTAAGCAGCAGGGGCAAGTTGAAGATTTTGATTCAATCAAAATTGGTTTGGCATCACCAGATATGATCCGTTCATGGTCGTTTGGTGAAGTAAAGAAACCAGAGACTATCAACTACCGAACATTTAAGCCTGAGAGAGATGGTTTATTTTGTGCAAAAATCTTTGGTCCCACCAAAGACTATGAATGCTTATGTGGTAAATACAAAAGACTTAAACACCGCGGTGTGGTTTGTGAGAAGTGTGGTGTAGAAGTCACACAAACTAAAGTCCGTAGAGAACGTATGGGCCATATTGAATTGGCTTGCCCAGTTGCGCATATCTGGTTCTTGAAATCATTACCATCACGTATCGGTCTATTATTAGATATGACTCTGCGTGAGATCGAGCGCATTTTGTATTTTGAAGCGTTTGTCGTCATCGATCCTGGTATGACTACGCTAGAAACAAAACAGTTGTTATCAGAAGATGCTTATTTGGAAGCATTGGAAACATATGGCGACGAGTTTCGTGCTGTTATGGGTGCTGAGGCAATCTATGAGCTAATGCTGCAAGTGGATCTTAAATCACAAGTGGTTGAGTTGCGTGAAGAGATACAAAACACTCGTTCGGAAGCTAAATTAAAGCGCTTCTCTAAGCGTCTTAAACTGGTAGAGAATCTACTTGAGTCAGGTAACAAGCCAGAGTGGATGATACTGACAGTACTGCCAGTACTACCACCTGATCTAAGACCATTAGTGCCGCTTGATGGAGGTCGTTTTGCGACATCTGATCTGAATGATTTATACCGTCGAGTTATTAATAGAAATAACCGCCTGAAAAGACTTCTCGAATTAAATGCTCCTGACATCATCGTGCGTAACGAGAAGCGTATGCTGCAAGAATCAGTTGATGCTTTACTCGATAACGGTCGTCGAGGTCGTGCTATTACCGGCACTAACAAGCGTCCTTTGAAGTCGCTGGCTGACATGATCAAAGGTAAGCAGGGTCGATTCCGTCAAAACTTATTAGGTAAGCGTGTAGATTATTCAGGACGTTCAGTAATCGTATGTGGTCCAACTCTGCGTTTACATCAATGTGGTCTACCGAAGAAGATGGCATTGGAGTTATTCAAGCCATTCGTATTCAGTAAATTGATGTTGAGAGGTTTGGCTCCAACTATTAAAGCTTGTAAGAAGACTGTTGAGCGCGAAGGCGCTGAGGTTTGGGATATCCTAGAAGAGGTTATCCGTGAGCATCCAGTTATGCTGAACCGTGCACCGACACTTCACCGTCTAGGTATTCAATGTTTTGAGCCTATCTTAATTGAAGGTAAAGCCATTCAATTGCATCCATTAGTATGTGCAGCATTCAATGCTGACTTCGATGGTGACCAAATGGCGGTACACGTGCCACTTTCAATTGAAGCTCAATTGGAAGGTCGTGCATTGATGATGTCGACTAATAATATTTTGTCTCCTGCCAACGGCGAACCTATTATTGTCCCATCACAAGATATCGTTTTAGGTCTATATTTCATGACGCGTGAGAACATTAACGCGACAGGTGAAGGTATGGTGTTTTCAGACACCGCTGAGGTCTACAGAGCCTATGAGGCTAAATCTGTAGCATTGCATGCGAAAATCAAAATGCGTGTCACTGAGACAACATTTGATGATGGTGCTGAGGCGACAAAGACAGAAGTGATAGATACCACTGCTGGGCGAGCTCTGTTACTTGATATTCTGCCTAAGGGTTTGAGCTTTGATCTTATTAATCAGGATTTGAACAAGCGTGCTATCTCAAGATTAATCAATGCTTGTTATCGCCGTGTCGGTCTCAAAGAAACGGTGATCTTTGCTGATCAGCTCATGTATACAGGATTCAAATTTGCAACCCGTGCAGGTGTTTCATTCTGCTCAGATGACATGGTAATCCCAACTGAAAAAGTGGATATCTTAAATTCGGCTGAGAAAGAAGTGAAAGATATCGAAGAGCAATATGCTTCAGGTCTTGTAACCAAGGGCGAGCGTTACAATAAAGTAGTTGATATCTGGTCGCACACCAATGAAAAAGTCGCTAAAGCGATGATGGAAAAGCTGGGTAAAGAAGAAGTTAAAGATGCAGAGGGTAATTCGGTTACTCAGGCCTCTTTCAACTCTATTTTTATGATGGCTGATTCCGGTGCTCGTGGTTCTGCCGCTCAAATTAGACAGCTCGCTGGAATGCGTGGATTGATGGCTAAGCCGGATGGCTCCATTATTGAGACACCTATTACAGCTAACTTTAGAGAAGGTTTGAACGTACTTCAGTACTTCATCTCAACTCACGGTGCGCGTAAAGGATTGGCTGATACAGCCCTTAAGACAGCAAACTCAGGTTATCTAACACGTCGACTGGTGGATGTTGCACAGGATCTAGTTATTACTGACTTTGACTGTGGAACAGAAAACGGCATCCTAATGAATCCAATCATTGAGGGTGGAGACGTGGTAGAACCTCTCAGTGAACGTGTGCTTGGACGAGTAGTGGCAAAAGATGTGCTTAATAATAGTGGCACTGAAGTTGTCATTCCTAAGGGAACTTTGCTAGATGAGGACTGGGTGTCTCGTTTTGAGGAACTCGGCGTAGATGAAATTCTTGTGCGTACTCCAATCACATGTGACACACGTTATGGCGTATGTTCATCATGCTACGGACGTGATCTAGCTCGTGGTCACTTAATCAATAGAGGTGAGGCTGTAGGTGTAATGGCTGCTCAATCAATTGGTGAGCCAGGTACTCAGTTAACCATGCGTACTTTCCATATCGGTGGTGCTGCGAGTCGTGCAGCATCTACCAATAGCATCACACCAAAATCAAATGGTACTGTGCGCTTGCATAATATCAAGATTGTTAATCATAAAGACGGACATAACGTTGCAGTTTCACGTTCAGGTGAACTTGGTATTGTCGATGAACATGGTCGTGAGCGTGAGCGTTACAAACTTCCATATGGTGCTGTCATCTCTGTGAATGAAGATGAGGCTGTGGAAGCAGGCCAAGTAATCGCTAATTGGGATCCACATACTCACCCAATTATTTCTGAGGTGGCGGGTAATGTGCAGTTGGTTGACTTTACTGATGGCGTCACGGTTAACAAACATATAGATGAAGTGACCGGTTTGAGTTCAACTATCGTGGCCGACCCTAAGAGTCGACCAGCTGCGGGTAAAGATTTACGCCCGATGGTGAAGTTGCTGGATGCGAAAGGTAAAGAGTTAACACTTGCTGATACTGACATCCCTGCTCAATACGTATTACCGGCTGATGCCATCGTGAACTTAACTGATGGTGCAGAAGTGGGAGTAGGTGACGTGATTGCACGTATCCCTCAAGAATCATCGAAGACCAGAGATATTACCGGTGGTCTACCTCGTGTTGCTGACCTGTTCGAAGCGCGTAAGCCAAAAGAACCAGCAGTACTCGCACAAAGCTCTGGTACCGTAAGCTTCGGTAAAGAGACTAAAGGTAAGCAGCGTCTCGTTATCACTGATGAGAATGGTGAAGCGACAGAAGAGCTGATTCCAAAGTGGCGCCATGTAGATGTGTTCGAAGGTGAGCATATCGAGAAAGGTGAAGTTGTGGTTGAGGGTGAACTCAATCCACACGATATTTTGCGTCTGAAAGGTGTCAGTGCTCTAGCAGAATACTTGGTTAAAGAGATTCAAGATGTATATCGCTTACAAGGTGTGAAGATTAACGATAAGCACATCGAAGTCATTACTCGCCAAATGCTACGTAAGGTAGAGGTGGTTAATCCGGGCGATACCAGCATGTTACGTGGAGAACAGGTTGAGCGTGCTCGCATCTATGAAATCAATGAGCAAATGGAGAGCAAAGGTAAAGATCCAGCTACTTACGATCCTGTATTGTTGGGTATTACTAAAGCTTCACTTGTAACAGAGTCGTTTATTTCTGCGGCTTCATTCCAAGAAACCACCCGTGTATTGACGGAATCTGCGGTACGTGGAGCCAGTGATTTCTTGAGAGGACTGAAAGAAAACGTGATCGTAGGTCGACTAATACCAGCGGGTACGGGTCTTACTTACCATCAAGAGCGTCGTAAATCTCGTCAAGAATTAAGCGATTTACTGATGCCAGAAGAAGCTTTGAATATCACGCCTGATGCTCCGATTGAAGCTCCACAAGAGCAAGAATCGATAGAATCGGCTGATAATGAGGCAAATAGTTGAGCTTAGAGAGACTGGATGTCCTTGACAGGGTGAATCACAGCTCCTAAAATTCCGCCACCCTACGACAGGCCGCGAAATATCGACCTGTCGTTTATTTTTTTAAGAGATTAGTAAACTTATGGCCACAATTAATCAGCTTGTTCGCAAGCCGAGAAAGAGAAAAATAGAAAAAAGTAACGTGCCAGCGTTGGATGCATGTCCACAGCGTCGTGGTGTATGTACTCGTGTTTATACAACAACACCAAAGAAGCCTAACTCAGCATTGAGAAAAGTTGCCCGTGTGCGACTCACAAATGGTTTTGAAGTGTCGTCATACATCGGTGGTGAGGGTCACAACCTTCAAGAGCACTCGGTGGTGTTGATTCGTGGTGGTCGTGTGAAAGATTTACCTGGTGTTCGATATCATACCGTGCGAGGCAGTTTGGATACTCAAGGTGTGCAAAATCGTAAGCAAGGCCGTTCTAAATACGGTGCTAAACGCCAGAAGTCTTAATTAATAAAAAGCTAAATTCAATCAGAGCAATAGAATATGCCAAGACGTAGAGAAGTCCCAAAACGCGAAATCCTTCCAGATCCTAAATTTGGTAGTGATGATGTCGCTAAGTTTGTAAACATTATGATGGTCAGTGGCAAGAAATCTACTGCTGAAAAAATTCTCTATCAAGCGATTGATGAGATCCAAAATAAGAAAGGCCGTGATGGTCTAGAAGTGTTTAACGAAGCGTTAGCAAAAGTAAAGCCACCGGTTGAGGTGAAATCACGACGTGTGGGTGGTGCAACCTACCAAGTACCGGTTGAAGTAAGACCTGTGCGTCAAGGTGCTCTTGCTATGCGTTGGATTGTGGACTCGGCGCGTAAGCGAAGTGAGAAATCAATGATTAATAAACTAGCGGGTGAGTTGATGGATGCGGCAGAGAGCAAAGGCTCAGCCATCAAGAAGCGAGAAGACACTCTCAGAATGGCGGAAGCTAATAAGGCATTCTCACATTACCGCTGGTAGTCTGAACTAATAAACTGAATTACAACTTATGGCACGTAAAACGCCCATCGAACGATATCGAAATATCGGAATAATGGCGCACATCGATGCCGGAAAGACCACCACGACAGAACGTGTTCTCTTTTACACAGGTGTGTCTCACAAGATTGGTGAAGTTCATGATGGCGCCGCTGTCATGGATTGGATGGAGCAGGAGCAAGAGCGTGGTATCACCATTACTTCTGCAGCTACCACCTGCTTTTGGTCAGGAATGGGGCAACAGTTCGACCAACATCGAATTAACATCATTGATACACCTGGACACGTCGACTTCACTATTGAAGTTGAGCGCTCACTGCGAGTACTTGATGGAGCTTGCGCAGTATTCTGTGCAGTTGGTGGTGTTGAGCCACAGTCTGAGACAGTGTGGCGACAAGCGAATAAATATAACGTACCGCGTTTAGCTTTCGTTAATAAGATGGATCGCTCAGGGGCAAATTTCCTGAGAGTAGTTGAGCAGTTACGAGATCGACTCGGTGCTAATCCGGTACCAGTGCAACTGCCTATTGGGGCAGAAGACGCTTTTGAAGGCGTAGTAGATTTGATCTCCATGCAGGCCATCTATTGGAACGAAGAAGATAGAGGGACTACCTTTGAAACACGTGCGATTCCAGAGGCCATGTTGGAGGAGTGTCAGGAAAGGCATGAGCAGCTTCTGGAAGCCGCTGCTGAAGCTAACGAGACATTGATGGACAAATACCTAGAAGATGGGAATTTGAGCCAATCAGAGATACACACGGGTATCAGGCAGAGGACTCTTGCTGGAGATGTCGTGCCGACACTGTGTGGTTCTGCATTTAAGAACAAAGGGGTGCAGGCAATGTTAGATGCTGTCGTGCACTACATGCCATCACCTATCGATGTGCCTGCTATTACAGGCGTGTTGAACGATAAGAATGAAACTGAAGGTGAGCGTCAATCATCGGATGATGAGCCTTTCGCGGCACTAGCATTTAAGATCGCGACGGATTCATTTGTAGGCACTTTGACATTTTTTAGAGTGTATTCGGGAGTAATGAATACTGGTGATAGTGTGTTTAATCCGGTCAAGGGCAAGAAAGAGCGAATTGGTCGTTTGTTGCAAATGCATTCGAACTCAAGAGATGAAATTAAAGAGGTTCGAGCGGGCGATATAGCTGCAGCCGTAGGGCTGAAGGATGTGACTACTGGGGATACATTGTGCGCATTCAAAGATGCGATCACACTAGAAAAGATGGAATTTCCAGAACCTGTGATTTCTGTGGCAGTCGAACCAAGAACTACCGGCGATCAGGAAAAAATGGGAATTGCGCTGCAAAAGTTAGCGCAAGAAGATCCTTCCTTTCGAGTCAGTACTGACGAAGAGACAGGTCAGACCATCATTGCTGGAATGGGTGAGCTTCACCTAGAGATCATTGTTGATCGAATGAAGCGTGAATTTAAAGTAGATGCAAATGTGGGTGCTCCACAGGTTGCCTTTAGAGAAACAATCCGTGCTCAGGTCGAACATGAAAATAAGTTCGTCAGACAAACCGGTGGACGTGGCCAGTATGCACATGTTTGGCTCAAAATTGAGCCTACCCAAGAAGCATCAGGATTTGAGTTCGTCAACGAAATCGCTGGTGGTGTGATTCCCAAAGAATTCATACCGTCAGTTGAGAAAGGTATTAGAGAGTCTCTAGCTAATGGTGCAGTTGCGGGGTATCCCGTTATCGATATCAAAGTGACTCTTTTTGATGGATCGTTTCATGATGTTGACTCATCTGAAATGGCCTTTAAAATTGCCGGCTCTATGTGTTTCAGAGAAGGCATACGCAACGCACAACCGGTGTTGCTTGAGCCTATCATGAAGGTGGAAGTGGTTACACCCGAGGATCATATGGGTGATGTGGTCGGAGATCTTAATCGACGACGAGGTATTGTAAGCGGTATGGATGATGCTCCCTCTGGGAAAATTGTTCGTGCTGATGTTCCATTGAAAGAGATGTTTGGCTATGCCACTGATTTGCGATCAGCAACTCAGGGGCGAGCTACCTATTCAATGGAGTTTGCTAACTATAGTGAGGCTCCCAACAATGTTGTTGAAGGACTGACTAAAGGTTTTTAATTGTCATTAAAGTATTTAAAATAGTAATTTAACTTTATATATATTTGTAAGGGGTATCAGAGGATGTCGAAGGAGAAGTTTGAACGTAATAAGCCACACGTAAATGTGGGCACGATAGGTCACGTGGATCACGGAAAGACGACGTTAACAGCGGCGTTGACGAAAGTGTCAGCGGAAGCTCAAGGTGGAGAGTTCAAGGATTA
>CBFHSW010000022.1:0-13282 GCA_965658595.1 Gammaproteobacteria bacterium
TGTTTAAAACAGGTCCTAGCTCAAGGTGCTATCACACGTGAAGAAGCGCTTTTAAAAGCCGCTCATAAGGATGATTTTGCATAAACCATAATACTATGAGTGCATCTTCAGAAAAGCTATTAGAAAGCATGTTGGGTAGCATGTTAAAGGCAAATGGCACAGATTTATTTGTTATGGGTGATGCTTGTCCATCCATAAAAGTTGATGGAAGCCTTTCCGCTATCAGCGACGAAAAGATATTAAAAAATCATGTTAATAAATTAGTTGCAGGCATCATGAATGAGCATCAGCTAGCTGAATTTATGGCCACGCAAGAGTGTAATTTTGCGATTGATATTTCTGGTTTGTCTCGTTTTCGAGTTAATGCATTCAGACAGAAAAACACCAGTGGAATGGTGCTACGTACTATCCATTCTGACATTCCCAGTTTGGAGCAATGTCAGCTCCCTGAGGTGTTGAAAGAAATAGTTATGTCTGCACGTGGATTAATATTAATTGTGGGTGGGACTGGCAGTGGCAAGAGTACTTCAATGGCATCCATGTTGTCTTATAGAAATCATCATAGCCAAGGTCACATTGTTACGATTGAAGATCCCATCGAATATATCCATCAACATCAGCAATGTATTGTCACGCAACGAGAGGTTGGCATAGATACTCAGTCGTATGCAGCAGCACTTAAAAACACTCTCCGTCAGGCACCTGATGTAATCATGTTAGGTGAAATACGTGATGATGAAACTATGAAGTATGCAATGACATTTGCTGAGACAGGGCACTTATGTATTGCGACCTTGCATGCAAACAGCGCTGATCAGGCTATAGAAAGGATATTAAATTTCTTTCCTGAAGAGAAAAAAGCTCAGACTCTCATGGATATATCTATGAATCTGTGCGCCTGTATTTCGCAGCGTCTAGTTCGTTTGCAAGGTGGTGATGGTCGAGTGCCGGCGTGTGAGATATTATACAACACCCCGTTAATCTCAGAGCTGATCTATAAAGGTGAATTGAGGAAGCTTAAGGAACACATGTCAGCCTCTAAGCAAGCTAACATGAAAACGTTTGATCAAAGTTTATTTGAATTAATACAAAACGGAAAAATCAGTGAAGAAGAAGGTTTGCGTCATGCGGATTCGATGAACAATTTGCGCTTACGCTGTAAATTAGAAAATAGTGATGACCTGAAGAAAGGTACAGAACATTGGACAGTGGTGTAGCATCGTCATCCGCTAATAGACAGAATCACTGAAAAGTTGTGTCGGTAAATCTGTCAATAGACTGAATATGCGTCAAATACCGGGCCATCCACGCATACACGTTTGATTTGTGCCTGACCAGAGGCGTCGGTAATTTTAACTGTGCAACCTGCACATCCACCAACAGCACATGCCATATGTTCCTCGAGAGAAAGCTGACAGGCTAACTGATATTTTTGTGCCAATGTTGCCACTGCATTTAGCATAGGTTCTGGGCCACAAGCGAAAATTTCTACAGTATTCAATTGCTGGGCATTCAGCTGGGACAGCCAGCACTCGGCTAGTTCATTAATATAGCCATCAAAGAAACCTTCATAGCCTTGCTTGGAACATAAACGAGATTGAATATTTTGTGCTTGCAGCTCTTGCATGACCGCGTTGCTATGCTCAGGAACACCTGCTAATGATTGTTGTGTTAGCTCAACTGTAAATGGAAAAGCAATTTCAGACCCCATCATTACTAATGGAACAATATCTGTTTGAGCATGCAGATACTCTGCAAAAAATACGATGGGAGGTATTCCAACCCCGCCACCGAGTAACAATGGCAAGGTTTTATTCTCGGATAACTGAAAACTATTACCTATTGGTCCTAAGCAATGTAACTCATCGCCGACTTTGGCAAGGCTGAGATTATGTGTGCCTACACCGACAGTTTTATACAGCACCTCTATCCAGCCTTGTTCGGCATCATTCCTCAATACAGAAAACGGGCGCTTCAAAGCATATGGGTTTTGATCACAACTTAAGTGAATGAAATTGCCTGGCAACACATGGGATGCACAGTTGGGTACATGCAGGCGAATAATATACTGATCATCTGCTAATACCTGATGTGCGAGTACGCGCGCTTGTTCTGGAAAAATTGTGGCTTCTGTCATGATTTGAGTTGGTAGACTAGTTCACCTTCAACAAACGTATGGGTGACTCTGCCTTGTAAGGTTTGATTCAGAAAAGGTGTGTTTTTGCCTTCGCTATGTATGTTATCTGCAGTTAGTTGCCATTCTTGTTGTGCATCAAAAACACAAATATCAGCCGCTGCACCGATACTCAGTTGTCCAGCATCAATACCTAGTAATTGTGCCGGTTTGCTAGTGACTAAGGCGATAGCATCTGACAAGGATAAGGAAGTTTCTTGGCTTATTTTTAGTGTGAGAGGCAATAATGTTTCTAAGCTGGAGATGCCGGGCTCAGTGGTTGGGAATGGCGCTAGCTTAGCATCAGGTTCGTGCGGTTGATGATCGGAGCAAATACTCATTAAAGCATTACTGCCTAAGCGTGCACGTAATCCATTCACATCATGGCGACTACGCAGTGGAGGTATCACATGATAATTACTATCAAAGCTTTGGATATCCTCGTCACTTAGGAATAATTGATGCATGCAGACATCTGCGCTGATTGGAGCGCCGTCGTAAAGTGCTCGCTCCAGCATCTGCAGTGTGCGTTGGCTGGAGATGCGACAAAAATGCACGCGCACATTGGTATCTTCTATGATTGATAGGCAAGTGCTCGCAGCAGCTGTCTCAGCGGCTGTGGGGATACCCGGTAAACCCATGCGAGTTGCATTAGCACCTTCATGTATACAACCGTTGGCGGCTAGGTAATGATCATGAGGATGAAAGAATACCGTTAAATCTTGGCTCGCTGCATACTCCATTGCGCGGCGCAGTACTAAATTATTTGCGAATGGATGCAGTGCATTACTCACACCTACTACACCAGCTTCTTTTAATGCAGCCATTTCACTTAAGTAGTCACCTTTAAGTTGGGTGGTCAATGCACCCATCACATATACGTGGCAGTAAGCTGAAAATTGACTGCGTTGCTGTATGAATTCAACTTCAGCTGGAGTGTCAATCACAGGATTGGTATCCGGTGAACACACCATGGAAGTGATGCCTGAGGCAACTCCAGCGAATGTTTCTGAAGCAATGGTGGCTTTGTGTTCTTGGCCTGGCTCACGCAAGTGAGTAGCAATATCTACCATGCCGGGGATGATGGTATGACCAGATAAGTCTACTACTTTGTCTGACTGCCAACCTTCTGGCGCTGTGCCAACTGCTGCAATTTTCTTGTCGAGGATATATAGGTTGCAGATCTCATCGATAGCATTGGCAGGATCGATCACATGTGCATGTGTGAGTTCAATTTTCATGACTCTCCTCCTGCTAACAAGGACATGATAGCCATACGCACTGCAATACCATTCGATACCTGTTCCAGTATTACGGACTGAGCACCATCTGCAACTTCTGAGCTAATTTCAACGCCACGGTTGATTGGGCCCGGATGCATAACAGTGGCATCTTTAGCCGCCAGTGATAGACGTTCCGATGTGAGACCAAATAAATTAAAGTATTCATGCTCGCTGGGCAGTAATGCACCTTGCATGCGCTCTTTTTGCAGACGTAGCATGATAACTATATCTGCATCACTTAAACCCTCTTCCATATTTTGGAAGGCTCGCACTCCGAGTGTTTCTACATGGCTAGGTAATAATGTTTTCGGAGCAATGACTCGAATATCTTTCGTGCCCAGAGTACGGAGGGCATGTATCTGTGAGCGTGCTACACGTGAGTGAGCGAGGTCGCCGACGATAGCAACTTTTAAATCGCTAAAATTTTGTTTAATTCGGCGGATAGTGAACATGTCCAACATCGCTTGTGTAGGATGAGCATGTCTGCCATCACCGGCATTGATGACACTGATACCAGGTGCGACATGTTGAGAGATAAATTCAGCCGCCCCGCTATCTTGGTGGCGGATGATGAACATATCGACATCCATGGCTTCGATGTTGCGCAGGGTATCGAGTAAGCTCTCACCTTTGACTGTAGCTGAAGCACTGACATTTATATTTAATACATCGGCTGATAAACGTTTGGCCGCTAATTCAAAAGTGGTACGTGTGCGCGTGCTAGCTTCAAAGAAGAGGTTAACGATAGTTTTGCCGCGTAGGAGAGGGACTTTCTTAACGTGTCTGCCGTCCACCTTATAGAATGACTCAGCAGTATCTAAAATAGTGGTCAACTGATCGAGTGAGAGTGATTCAGTTGTTAAGAAGTGCTGCATCATGTTTGTCGTTAGTCAGTCGTGATGATCTCAAGTGCCAAAGGCTCAGGTCCAGTTAATTTAACATGTTGGTGGGCAGGAAGCTCCCCTACGTCCCCAACCATTTGCGCGCTGATGGGTAATTCTCGTCCCCCGCGGTCTATCAATACAGCCAGACTCACACTAGCGGGTCTGCCGTAGTCAAACAATTCATTCATGGCCGCGCGCACTGTGCGTCCGGTGTGTAGGATATCATCAACTAAGATAATATTCTGATCTGTAATATCTAAAGGTAATTGTGAGGGCCTCACTTGCGGGTTTAAGCCCAAACGACTGAAATCATCTCTATAAAAAGAAATATCCAGTATGCCGATAGTATTGCTGAGATTGAGTGAGCGTTGTAGATATTCAGCTACCCAAATTCCTCCTGTGCGAATGCCGACAATAAGTGGAGATTGATCACCTATGCCATCAAGATAGGTCTGAGTCTGGTCTGCCAGTGAGGTCAGCAGTGAATCAATATCAGTATTCATGGGGATAGATTAACACTCATCCATGATTCCAACAAAATTGCGGCGGCAATTTTATCAATTTCTTTCTTATCGATCTGTTTTTTCGACTGTTGGCGCTGTTTTTTTAAGTGAAAATACGCTTCATCTGAAGTTAATGTCTCATCATGAGTATGCACAGGGCGTTGAAAGCGAGACTCTAGTTCGGTGCAGAACTTACGGATTTTTTTGCGCAATGCTTTATTCTGCTCAGAATCGTCAGGAATGCCCACAATGATTTCTTCCGGGTCCCATTCCTTTAAGAGTCTCTCCACTGCTGGCCAATCCATTTTACCCAAAGGATTAGAGACAGTAGTTAATGGTCGCGCTGTTTGTGTGAGACTCTGACTGATAGCAACCCCAGTGCGGCGCTCTCCAAAGTCAAACGCCATCAATAATTTATTCACTAAGCATGGCCTGCATGTGAATTGAGTAAGTTCATATCTATGCCCAGCAACTTGCCAGCATGTAACCATTGATCGCTGGTAGGGGTATCAAATATAAAAGCATTGTCTACTTCTGCTGTTAGCCAATAATTATCAGCAATCTCGTTTTCTAATTGACCAGGAGACCAACCTGAATAACCAATCACAGCAATACTGTTATCAGGCCCTTGATTGTGAGCGATATCAAACAGGATGTTATTGGACGCGCATAAAGACAAAGAGTCAGAAATAGGGATGCTAGATGGCCAGCGGTGAATATCTGAATCATGCAGAATGAAACCATGATCCATACCTACAGGCCCACCTGCACGAACTAATGAATAGTCATTGAAAGAGGCTGGCGCATCTACAGTGGATTGTTCAATTAACTCTTGCAAGGTCATGGACATAGGATGATTGAGAATCACACCCATGGTGCCTTTTTCCTCGCTGTGTTCACAGATCAGTGACACACTATGACTGAACTCAGGATCACTGAGGGTAGGCATCGCGATCAACAGTTGTCCGACATAGGGATTTTTTTCTGTCATGGCCTAAGCTTCTAACATATCCTCGATGGCGTCAAATAAGACTGCGCTGATATTAAGGTTATAGAGTGTATCCAGTTGACGTATGCACGTCGGGCTGGTGATATTGATTTCAGTCAAGTAATCACCGATCACATCAATGCCTACAAAAATGATCCCATTATCGAGCAAGGTTGGTTTGAGCTGTGCACAAATCCAGCGATCACGGTCGGTCAATTCAACTCCGTGTCCACGTCCACCCATATTTAGGTTGGCACGAAATTCATCACCTTGAGGGACGCGAGCTAATGCGTAAGGAATCGGTTCGCCTCGGATCAACAAAATTCTTTTATCACCGGCGCTGATCTCTTTGATAAATCTCTGACACATAATAGTCTGAGTGCCTTGCATAGTGGCTTCATCAATAATGGTCTGACTATCAGTGTCATGATGTTCAAGTTTGAAAATTGACTCACCGCCCATAGCATCCATCGGTTTGCTGACAATCGTTTGATGTTGCTCGAGAAAAGCACGAATCTTGTTGCGATCCTTACTGACGATGGTAGGTGCACAACATTGAGGAAAGTTCATAATTGAAAACTTTTCGTTGAAATTTCTCAGGCTGCTAGGGTCGTTGATTACCAATGCGCCTTGGTCTTTGGCTAGATCCAACAGATAGCTGATATATACAAATTCCATATTAAATGGCGGATCTTTACGCATTAAAATAACGTCAAAATCTCCTAACGCGCACTCACATGTGGGGCCGAGTTGATGCCAGCATTGTGAATTTTCCATCACACTCAAATCTGCACTACGTGCGTAAGCAATCCCATCTATGGCAAATAGACTATCGGGCACTAAGTAGTGGAGCTTCCAACCACGTTGTTGTGCTTCTAGCAGCATGGCGAAGCTACTATCTTTCTCTATTTTGATAGCTTCTATAGGGTCCATCAAAATGGCCAGCGATTGAGTCACGACAATACCTTTTATAGTCACAGATCGTTCATGTTGAAATTTCTAACGCTTAGTATGCGCTGAAAGTGGGTTGTTTGATTGAGTATTATAATTAGGTTTAGTTCAAGTCGCCGCAATGTGCTTGAGTGATCGTTAATAAAGACACGACAGCCGTTTCTAAGCGTAGTATGCGTGGACCTAAACGCTGTGAGTTAAAACCATGTTCCTGTGAAAACTGAATTTCCTCTGGGCTGAATCCACCCTCTGGTCCAACTGCACAGATGACTCGATCATAATTAAACGGTATCTCAGTATCACTATTTTCATCAGCATAGGGGTTAGCGATGATTTTGCAAGCATCCTCAGGCAATGAAGCAACCAAGGTTTGATAATCCATTGGCGCATTAATTTCAGGAACACTCGCTCTTCCGCATTGTTCGCAAGCACTGTGAATGACTGATTGCCAATGGTTGATTTTTTTATGGATTTTATTATGGGATAAATTAAGATTTACTCGTGAGCTGATAAAAGGAGTTATGGAGTTAACACCTAGCTCAGTAGCTTTTTGTAAACACCAATCCATTTTGTCTGAACGACATAATGGCTGTAATAGATGCAAAGATAGCGGTGATTCACATTCGACTAATATCTTATCTTTAATCTGTATGAGGACATTGCGCTTGTGCAACTCAGTAATCTCGCCATGATAATCATAGCCATCACCGTTGAATAAAATCACATGATGTCCCACGTTGAGACGTAAAACATCACGTATATGTTTGATCCCTTTATCATCTAACGCCGCCGTCTGTGTTTCAGACAGCGGGTTAATGGTATGGATTCGTGGTACGCGCATGAGATAGATTATGCCTGATAAAGTCTCAATATCTAATCCACAGATCAGAGCAAGCTGTCAGAAATAATGCTGACGGTGCTCACTCTATTGGGTGATGACTAGAAAGATATTAGTAACGATAGAGCTCTGGTTTGTATGGTCCATTAATTGCGACACCAATGTAGTCAGCTTGCTCATCACTTAGTGTCGTTAACTTAGCGCCAATTTGCTCTAGGTGTAAGCGTGCGACTTCTTCATCAAGATGTTTAGGCAGAATATATACTTGATTTTGATATTGACCGTTGTTGTTCCACAATTCTAGCTGGGCCAACACTTGATTAGTAAATGAATTCGACATGACAAAACTTGGATGACCTGTGCCACAGCCTAGATTCACTAAACGGCCTTTGGCCAATAGAATAATGCGTTTACCATCTGGGAAAATCACATGGTCGACTTGAGGCTTAATTTCCTCCCACTGATAGTTTTCTAAACTAGCTACATCTATCTCATTGTCAAAGTGGCCAATATTACAAACGATGGCTTGATCTTTCATCGCTAGCATATGATCGTGACGAATAATTTTAAAGTTACCTGTGGTGGTCACAAAAATATCAGCCTGTGAGCAAGCGTCATCCAGAGTGACTACTCGATAACCTTCCATCGCTGCCTGTAAGGCACAGATAGGATCAATTTCTGTAATCCATACGGTGGCACCTAGTCCACGCAGTGATTGAGCTGATCCTTTGCCTACATCACCATAGCCACATACAACAGCAACTTTGCCGGCTATCATCACATCGGTGGCGCGTTTGATACCATCTACTAACGACTCGCGACAGCCATACAAATTATCAAATTTTGATTTTGTAACAGAGTCATTCACGTTGATTGCAGGGATTTTTAATTCATCCGCATCAAGCATGTCATACAGACGCTTAACACCCGTAGTGGTCTCTTCTGAGACGCCTTTAATATCTTTTAATAGTTGTGGATAGTTGTCATGCATGAGTTTAGTTAAATCTCCACCATCATCCAGCAACAAGTTTGGTGTCCAGTTGTCTGGGCCTGTAACGGTTTGCTCTATACACCACTCGTATTCTTCTTCGGTTTCACCTTTCCAAGCAAACACAGGGATACCACTCGCGGCGACAGCGGCGGCGGCATGGTCTTGTGTGGAGAAAATATTGCATGAAGACCAACGCAACTCAGCTCCCAGCTCAGTAAGTGTTTCCATCAATACAGCAGTTTGTATGGTCATGTGTAAACAGCCAACAATGCGCGCTCCTGCAAGAGGTTTTTGATCTGCATATTTTTCACGTAACGTCATGAGGCCCGGCATTTCGGTTTGCGCAATAGCGATTTCTTTGCGTCCCCAATCGGCCAGTGTGATATCAGCGACTTTGTAATCTTGACTGTTCATGTTGTTTCCTTTGATATGTATTTTTATCTGCACATCATCTTTAACTAAAAAGATGATGTGCGAAGAGTGTGGTGCGAGTCCTTAACTGCTTTGTAAGGCTTCGATTTTGTCGGTGCGCTCCCACGTGAATTCAGTTTCAGTGCGACCAAAATGACCATAGCTGGCACTGGATTTGTAGATAGGCTGTTTGAGATCTAACATGGTCAGGATGCCATAAGGTCGCAAGTCGAAATTGCGTCGCACACGCTTTTCTATTTCACGGTCACTGATGCTTCCAGTGCCAAAAGTATTAATAGAAATAGACATTGGTTCTGCTACCCCAATGGCATATGAAATTTGTATTTCACAGCGATCAGCCAGTCCGGCTGCGACAATATTTTTAGCTACATAGCGTCCAGCGTAAGCGGCTGAACGATCGACTTTAGATGGATCTTTGCCTGAAAAAGCCCCACCACCATGACGAGCCATCCCACCATAGGTATCAACGATGATTTTACGTCCCGTCAGGCCGCAGTCACCGACTGGGCCGCCGATCACAAATTTGCCGGTTGGATTAATATGATATTGAGTCTCTTGATTCAGCCACTGTGCGGGGATTACTGGTTTGATAATATGTTCCATCACTGCTTCGTGCAGATCGTTCTGATTAACATCGGGGTCATGTTGAGTCGATAACACCACTGCGTCCACGCTCACTGGTTGATCGTTTTCATAGCGGAAAGTGACTTGGCTTTTGGCATCAGGTCTTAACCAGCTTAATTGTGAACGACGCATGTCAGCTTGTTGTTTCACCAATCTATGCGCATAGGTAATGGGTGCTGGCATCAGCACATCCGTTTCATTGGAGGCGTATCCAAACATCAGGCCTTGATCACCGGCCCCTTGATCCTCTGGTCGGGCACGATCCACGCCTTGAGCAATATCTGCCGCTTGTTCACCTAATGCCGTTATGACCGCACAGGTATTACCGTCAAAGCCTATATCAGAGTGGTCGTAACCAATGTCATTAATGGTGGCACGTGCAATCGCTTCATAATCGATATTGGCACTGGTAGTAATTTCACCGGCCATCAATACTAAGCCTGTTTTCACTAGAGTCTCACAGGCCACGCGTGCGTCTGGGTCTTGAGCTAGTGCAGCATCCAAAATAGCATCAGAAACTTGGTCAGAGATTTTATCTGGATGGCCTTCAGAGACGGATTCTGAGGTAAACAAGTAGCTTTCGGTCATGATTTTAAGATTTTGTCAGTTTGCAGGGTTTTGACTACTAATTCTAAAAAACGAATAAAGTCTTTTGCTTGCCAGCGTTGTGGACATCGCCACAGCGCAGCGGAGGTGAATTATAGCCTGAAACTCGACATGATGGGAAAGTCTCAGCAAGTCATGTATAGATTTCATATAATAAGTTTAAATATTTAAAGCACACGCACGGAGGTTTGCTAAATCCACATGGCTAGAGCAGATTCTAGAATGATTCCTTTGGGAACTATCGCGCCTGATTTTACATTGCCGGAACCGGCATCGGGGCAGTGGCTCACATTGGAAGATTGCACAGGAGCGCAGGGAGTCTTAGTCATGTTTATCTGCAATCATTGTCCTTATGTGAAGTTGTATAACGCGGAATTAGCGCAGTTGGCTCGTGATTTCATGCCGCAAGGGATAGGTATTGTGGCTATTAATTCCAATGATGTTGACGCCTATCCAGAGGACGCGCCTGATAAAATGGTCTTGGAAAGCCAAAAACATGGTTATAGTTTCCCCTATTTATATGATGAGTCACAAAGCGTAGCACGCGCCTATCAGGCAGAGTGCACGCCAGACTTATTCTTATTCGATCAATCATTGGAGTGTGTCTACAGAGGCCGGTTAGACGACTCAACGCCGGGCAATGACAAGCCTGTGACAGGACAAGATTTGCGTTTCGCCTTACAGTCACTGCTTGGGGGTGTAGCGATATCATCAGAGCAAAAACCGAGTATGGGATGCGGTATCAAGTGGAAAAATGACTGAAAAGAGTGTCGCAGAGCTGTTTTTTAAGTCAGGCCATTAAGGGTGTTACTTGCGACAATCGTCTAAGTCATGGAAAATACGGGCCCTTTGTGTAATCGCTCACATGCATAGCAGTGGTTAGGATTCTTCTTTTTTATATGCGTAGACGTCAAACGACGCTTCTTTTAACTTACCTGAAGATAAAGACACGTGGATAAGCAAAAACAATTGGCTAATGCCATTAGAATATTGAGTATGGATGCCGTGCAGCAGGCGAAATCTGGACATCCAGGTGCCCCTATGGGGATGGCAGATATCGCTGAAGTGTTGTGGCGCAAGCATCTTAACCATAATCCGACTGATCCCCATTGGATCAATCGTGACCGATTTATACTATCTAACGGCCATGGATCGATGCTGATTTATGCCCTGTTACATTTAAGTGGATACGATTTATCCATCCAAGATTTAAAAGATTTTCGCCAGCTACACTCTAAAACCGCAGGTCACCCAGAAGTGAATGAAGCCCCTGGGGTGGAAACTACCACTGGTCCATTAGGACAAGGGTTAGCTAATGCGGTTGGTATGGCGCTCGCTGAGAAGATGTTAGGCGCTCAGTTCAATCAGGAAGATAACAGCATAATTGATCATTTTACCTATGTTTTCGCTGGAGATGGCTGCTTGATGGAGGGAATTTCTCATGAGGCTTGCTCGCTTGCCGGAACCCATAATTTAGGTAAATTGATTGTTTTTTACGATGACAACGGCATTTCTATTGATGGTGAAGTCCAAGGATGGTTTACAGAGGATATCCCGCAACGCTTTGAATCTTACGGATGGCAAGTTATTAGAGATGTGGATGGACACGATGCCGCATCTATTGATGATGCCATACAACAAGCACAACAAAACCTATCACAACCGACCTTGATCGACTGCAAAACGGTGATAGGACAGGGGTCACCCAATAAACAAGGGACTTCAGGCATACATGGTGCTCCTCTTGGAGATGAAGAGATTCAATTAGCGCGTGAAACGCTGGGTTGGACGCATGCACCTTTTGATATTCCTGAGCATATCTATGCTGACTGGGATGCCAAAACAGCCGGTCAAGCTAAACAAGCGCAGTGGAATACAGCTATGCAGAATTACGCTGAGCAATATCCGCAACTCGCCAAAGAGTTATTGCGACGTTGCAGTGGGGAGTTACCCGAGCAATGGGCGCAGCAGTCGCAACAAGCATTAGCGGCTGTAGTTGCGGAACAAAAAACAGTTGCTACGCGAAAAGCCTCGGAGCGTTCACTTGAAGGTATAGGCCCATTATTACCTGAGCTCACGGGTGGTTCAGCGGATTTAACGGGTTCCAATAATACATGGTGGTCAGGCTCTAAAGGAGTGCTACCGGAAGATGCTTCAGGGAACTATATCTACTATGGCGTGCGAGAATTTGCGATGTCAGCCATGATGAATGGTATGTCACTCTATGGAGGGTTTATCCCATACAGTGGCACTTTCTTAACTTTCTCAGATTACGCTAGAAATGCAGTACGTATGGCAGCTCTGATGGATACGCATTGCTTATTTGTTTATACACATGACTCGATTGGCTTGGGTGAAGATGGTCCTACCCACCAATCTGTTGAGCACTTTGCGAGTTTAAGAAGCATACCAAACTTAATGGTTTGGAGACCCTGCGATACAGTTGAATCTATGGTGGCATGGATGACCAGTATCGATATGAAGAAGCCCACAGCAATGGGATTCTCAAGACAAAATTCAGACTTCATGGTGCGCACAGAACAGCAAATTGAAGATATCCGCAAAGGCGGCTATGTGTTGTTTGAAAATGATGCAGACTGCCAGATGATTATCATGGCAACTGGCACCGAGGTGGGTATAGCAGTAGAAGCAGGACAACGTTTAGCCGCAGAGAATATAGGTGTACGCGTGGTATCGATGCCAAGTACCGATGTATTCGACTTACAAACTGAAGAATATAAAAACTCAGTACTACCGAACAATGTGCGAGCACGTATCGCGGTAGAGGCAGGTGTGACTGATTTTTGGCGCAAGTATGTTGGTTTAGATGGTGATGTAGTGGGCTTAGATGAATTTGGTCTGTCAGCGCCAGGTGACGTGCTGATGGAACATTTCGGTTTCACCGCAGACAATATATACAACCGCGCTAAAGCATTAATTTAGATTTAAGTATTTTTAACGAGGAAGCAAGATGGCAATTAAAATTGCAATTAACGGATATGGAAGAAT
>CBFHSW010000023.1:0-11782 GCA_965658595.1 Gammaproteobacteria bacterium
GAAGTGGATATTGAATGGACTGATGATGATGGCAATTCACATTGGCTAGAAGTGATGGGCTGTGGCATGGTGCATCCTAATGTGTTTTCACAAGTGGGAATCGATAACAAAGAATATAATGGCTTTGCCTTTGGCCTCGGCGTTGAGCGCTTAGCTATGTTGTATTACGGGGTGCGTGATTTACGTATGTTTTATGAAAATGATCAGCGTTTTCTGCGCCAGTTCAAGGCCTAGGGTGAGCATATGAAATTAAGTCAACATTGGTTAATGGAATGGGTGCAACCCAAGGTCGATGCGCTTGCACTAGGTGAGCGCCTCACCATGGCAGGATTAGAGCTCGATGGCATAGAGCCGGTTGCAGCAGATTTAACCGGAGTGTTAATAGCACGTATAGAAACGGCTGAACCTCATCCAGATGCAGATAAGCTGCAGGTCTGTCAGGTTCGCGTGGCGGATGATGATGTGCGTCAAATCGTGTGTGGCGCTAAAAATGCTCGTCCCGGTTTAACCGTAGCATTGGCAACAGAAGGCACTACCTTGCCGGGTGGTATGACCATCAAAGCGGCTAAGTTACGAGGTGTAGCGTCAAATGGTATGCTTTGTGGTGCCAGTGAGCTCGGTTTAGAAGATCAAATTGATGGGCTGTGGGAGTTGGATGACAGTTTGCCATTGGGTGAACCTATCATGTCGGCGATGAATTTGAATGATGTCATTTTTGATATCGACTTAACACCTAATCGTTCTGATTGTTTAAGTATCGCGGGTGTCGCACGTGAAGTCAGTGCACTTTATAACGTCCCCATGACGCCACCCAGTATAGAAGCTCAGCCCACCCAGCATCAGATTGAGTTTCCAGTGCAAGTCAGCGTGCCACAACATTGTCCACGTTACTGTGGTCGTGTTATCAGTAATGTAAACACTCAAGCGAAAACCCCTGTATGGATGCAAGAAGCGCTCAGACGCAGTGGTATAGGTACGATTAGCATAGTCGTCGATATCTGCAATTTCGTGATGATGGAATTAGGTCAACCCATGCATGCTTTCGATCTAGATCAGGTGCATGGTAAAATTGAAGTGCGTATGGCGCGTGCAGGTGAGAAATGCTTATTACTTGATGGTAAAGAAATTGAGTTGGCAGAAGATCATCTAGTTATTGCAGACGATCAGCAGGTACTAGCTTTGGCAGGCATCATGGGAGGACAAGATTCCTCTGTGACAGATACTACACAGAATATATTTATTGAAAGTGCGTATTTTGATCTGCTCGCGATTGCGGGTAAGGCACGTCAGTTTGGTTTGCATACTGAATCATCTCATCGTTTTGAGCGAGGCGTCGATCCTGAGTTAGCATCATTGGCTTGCGAACGAGCCACCGCACTAATATTGAAATATGCTCAAGGTGAAGCAGGTCCTGTGACTGAGGTAGTTGATACCACGCATTTACCATCTATCAGAACCATCTCAGTTAGCTTAGCGGCTGTCACGCGCATATTGGGCATAAAGATTGAGCTGCAAGAGATTCAACACATGCTAGAAAATCTAGGGTGCGAGGTTGTTGCACATTCGGATGGGCTTGCTGTCACTCCACCCAGTTATCGTTTTGACTTAAACATTGAAGAAGACTTGATCGAAGAAGTGGCACGCATGTGTGGCTATGATCAGTTTCCTACACAGGCACTACAAGCTACCACAGGCGTGACCCTAAAATCTGACCGATCTGATGCTTTATTTAATCTCCATCAGCGTTTCGTCAGTATGGGCTATACCGAAGCAGTGACTTTCAGTTTCACCGAGCAATCACATTGTGAATTATTTGCTACTGAGCCTGCAAAAGCACTTGCTAATCCTATTTCCAGTGCGCTCTCACACATGCGTACCAGTTTATGGCCAGGCTTAGGTGCAGCTGCAGCTTATAACCTTAAAAGACAGCAAAGCAGTGTAAAGTTTTATGAGATTGGTCGTAAGTATTTGGTGCGAGACACGCTCGAACAAACTGAAGTTCTGGCTGGCGTAGTAGTGGGTGAAAAGCTACCACGGCAGTGGGGTGTGAGCACTCAACCAAGTGATTTTTATGATGTCAAAGGTCATTTAGAGCAGCTATTTGCTACTCTCAGCATGACTCAGGATATTGAATTCAAGCCGGCCCAGATTCAAGGCTTACACCCGGGACGCAGTGCAGAGATTTTTTATCAAAAGCAGCGCTTAGGCTGCATCGGTGTATTACATCCTCATACCGCTAAGGCTTTAGACTTGTCTGAACGTGAGGTGATGGTATTTGAGCTAGATATTACAGATGCATGGTTGCAAAAAGCACAAATTCAGTTTCAAACATGGTCAAAGTTTCCTCAAGTTGGGCGCGATCTGACTTTCTTGGTAGCTGAGGATGTGTATGTGAATGACCTTATTGCCAGTATTGAAGCTATGCAGATTGAGTCTTTACAACAGTTGGATATTTTTTCGGTATATCAGGGTAATAACGTACCTAAAGGCTTAAAAAGTATCTCTTTAGGCTTGATTTTGCAGGATATTTCTAGCACTCTTGAAGATAAGCAAGTTGATACTATCGTTGAAGCAATCATCGATCAGCTAACTAAAACTTATAACGCTGAGTTGAGAATTTCCTGATATGGCACTAACCAAAGCAAATATGGCCGAGAATCTGTACGAAGAACTCGGATTAAATAAACGTGAAGCAAAAGAACTTGTAGAAGTATTCTTTGAGGAAGTGCGTTTGGCTTTGGAAGATGGCGAGGAAGTAAAGCTGTCTGGATTTGGTAATTTTACCCTGCGCAATAAAAACCAAAGACCGGGGCGTAACCCCAAAACCGGCGAAGAAATTCCAATTTCTGCTCGACGTGTGGTGACTTTTCGTCCTGGTCAAAAATTAAAAACCCGAGTAGAAGAACATGCTGGAAGCTAGCAATAACAGCGAGTTGCCTGCCATCCCAAGTAAACGTTATTTCACTATTGGTGAAGTCAGCGAACTGTGTGATGTGAAGCCGCATGTACTGCGTTACTGGGAACAAGAATTTCCAACCCTAAAGCCTGTTAAAAGGCGTGGTAATCGTCGTTATTATCAACACCATGATGTGGTATTAATCCGTCAGATTCGTAGCTTATTGTATGAGCAAGGCTATACTATCGGTGGGGCTCGACAAAATCTTGATGATGGTCAGGACGGCCAAGAGGTTACTGCAATCAGTGCCAATAATGATGCCTCTAGTCCAGTCGTTGATCAGCAGGCATTACTGCAGCAAACCTGCTCAGAGTTAGAAGAATTATTGCAGTTTCTTAACCAAGGCCAATCTTCTAATTAACTATTCGTCTAGTTCGCCAGACAGCTTGCTTAAGTCTTATTGAAAAGTCTATGGTTTAATAGTTTATGGTTGCTGTTAATACATAAGTTAGCTTCAGGCAACTATAACAACATCATTATCAAATCACACTTTCGGGGTGTAGCGCAGCCTGGTAGCGCATCGGCATGGGGTGCCGAGGGTCGGAGGTTCGAATCCTCTCACCCCGACCATAAAGTCTTACTCATAATAATAGCTAGCAGACCAAGTTTTATCTTCACTTACTTGTCTGCAATTTCACTTGGTTGAATTTCTTAATTTAGTCCCTTTTTTGATGAGCTTTCATGTTCACATTTGGCCACATTGCTGATTGCGAAACTTGATATTCAGGCCAATAGTTGATGCTTCTTTGTGATATTTGACCATATGAAAAATATTTATTACTTTTTAAAAATTACGAGTGTGTAAGTCAATAATTATAAATATTAATTATTGATAAATGGGAAATCATGAAAGCTGACCGCGCATATGCTCGTATATACACTATCGTTTTTATATCAATTTCCTTGACGGCCTGTTTTGGTGTGGGAGGGGGGAATAGTCGATCATCAAACTCGACATTGACTGGACTTCAGACACTATCACCCAATAGTCGTTATCAACTTGAAAACACACAAATACAAGAAGGTCAGTCGTTTACTTCTGATCGAGGCACGATCATAGATATCGATACTTATAGCAGTATCTCAACAACAACGACTTTAACTTTTATCACAAATGCTGATAGTGAAATCGCTGGTCTGAGTTTTACCACGCCTGCAGGTTCTATTTCTGATACATCACAAAGACAATTGCGTTCATGGATTACAGGTAATCCAGTTACCGATGAAAATAACGCATGGTTACAAAACAGTGATGTGTTGCTATTTGATACTGAAAAAAGAGCCGAATTAACTGTGCGCAACAGAAGAATTCAGATGTTAGACTTCACTCCACAATTGCATTTAGGGCACGTTAAAAATAACTCCAATATAGAATTTTATAGCTGGGATCAAAATTATTTTAAGGTCTCGTTCTCGAATGAGTTCTAATCATGTCTGGTGATTGTTAAGGATTTCTGGAGCTATACACCATCTTGTTGGATTAAAGTGTGACTCACGCTTATCAATAATAGATAGAGGATGTAGACAGATTCAATGTCTGCTTCAGCAACCCCCCCCTTACAGGCCATGTTTAGTGTCCATATGAGTGGCGCTTGAGGTACACTAGTGGCTGTTTTGTCATCTTAAATCGTGTCACTTAAGCGTAAAGAAAACCTATGAATTTTGATCTGGAATTAATATTACTGCTGGCGGCTATCATTAGCGGTGTGATGGTATGGTTGAATAAAGTCAGTTGGGCCGCCAAAAGGGCGCAAAAACAGAAGCGTGAGCCTTGGTATATCGACCAAGCTAAATCGTTTTTTCCGATTTTAGTGATTGTATTAATCATACGCTCATTTATTGCTGAGCCATTTCGTATTCCGTCAGGTTCGATGATGCCAACCCTATTGCATGGTGATTTTATACTTGTGAATAAATTTGCCTATGGGGTGAGATTGCCTGTATCTCATACTAAGATTTTTGGATCAGGTCTGCCTGAGCGAGGGGATGTGGCCGTATTTCGATATCCTGAAAATCCTTCATTGGATTACATTAAACGTGTGGTCGGCTTGCCGGGTGATATCATCGAATACAGGAATAAAAAGTTATTTATTAACCAAAAGCGTATGCCACAGACCAAGGTGGGTCATTTTATCGGACAGGGTCGCGATGCGGCGATGACTGGTGCTGAGCAGAAAGTAGAAAATTTGCAGACCATGGAGCATGAGGTGCTACTTAACCAGAAACGTCTCTCTATCAATGGGGCTTGGCGTGTGCCAGAAGGTCATTATTTTGTGATGGGTGATAATCGTGATAATAGTAATGATAGTCGTTACTGGGGCACTGTCCCCGAGGAGAACCTAGTGGGTAAAGCATTCTTTATTTGGTTGAGTTTAGATTTTTCTGCGGGTCAGTTTAATCCGAGTCGCATCGGAACGAGTATCAAATAGTGTCATTGTCAGCGGTTAATAAAGTCCTCTCACTACCCGAAGAAGTCACAGGCTCTAAGATTTTTCAGTCTGCACTCACGCACCGTAGTGCGGGCAAAGACAATAATGAGCGTTTGGAGTTCTTGGGTGATGCCGTACTAGGTCTGGTCATAGCCAATATATTATTTGAGAAATTCCCCAATGCGAGTGAAGGTGACTTAAGCCGATTGCGTGCGCATCTAGTGTGCAAACGTGCATTATCAGATATGGCTAAGCATGTTGGTTTGAGTGAAGTGCTCAAGTTAGGTTCAGGTGAGCGCCGCACGGGTGGTCATTATCGCTCATCTATTTTAGCGGATAGCCTTGAGGCAATTATTGCCGCTGTTTATCAAATTAAAGGCTTTCAATTCACCTCCGAATTTGTAGCACATTTATACACCGAGCAATTACAGCAATTGCCTGATATGAGTGAACTGAAAGATCCCAAAACACGCCTACAAGAATACTTGCAAGCACGCCAGATTGAAGTGCCAGACTATAAAGTGGTCAAAGAATGGGGCGAGGGCAACGACAAATGTTTTCGTGTGGAATGTGTGATTAGTGCTTTAGGTCAAAGTAGTCATGGTGAAGGCAAAAGCAAGAAGAAGGCTGAACAAGCCGCTGCTGGTGAGATGCTTACACAATTGAATTCTAAATAACATGAGTACTCGTTGTGGTTACGTAGCCATTATTGGCCGCCCTAATGCGGGTAAATCGACTCTTTTTAATCGTTTGGTCGGGCAGAAAATTTCTTCTGTTAGCTATAAGCCACAAACTACTCGGCATCGCATACTTGGCGTACGCACTGAAACTGATTCTCAGTTTGTATATGTCGACACTCCAGGGATACATCTAGGCGGTAAAAAATTACTCAATCGGGTGCTGAATAAAAATGCCACGAATGCTTTACATGATGTGCACCTGATTTATATGTTGGTGGATGGAGGCAGCTGGACTCGTGAAGAAGATCATATCTTGCGCCAGTTGCAACAGGTTGAGTGTCCAGTGATTCTGGTGCTGAATAAAATAGATAAACTCAAACAACGTGAGCAGTTACTTGAATTGCTAAGCCGCAGTTCTGAACGCTATGATTTTGCTGAAATTGTCCCAATTTCAGCACTCAAGCGAGATAATATCGATAGCTTAGTGAATGTCAGTAAACAATATCTCCCTGAATCAGAATTCTTTTATAATGAAGAATATCTGACTGACCGTAGCACTAATTTCATTTGTTCTGAGCTGATTCGTGAAGCCGCTTTTGTATTTCTTGATAAAGAACTGCCCTATGCCACTCATGTGGAAATTGAAAAATTCGATAGCGAGCAAACGCCTGTGCATATTTCAGCTGTTATATGGGTGGAAAAGGACAGTCAGAAATCCATACTCATTGGCAAGAAGGGTGATATGTTGAAAAAGATTGGTACCCGTTCACGCCTATCTATGGAGCGACAGCTTGGGTTTAAAGCTCATCTGGAAATCTGGGTGAAACTTAAAAAAGACTGGCAGGATAATCCTCAAGTGGTGGGTCAATATGAAAAATAACAACGCGACATAGATATGCGTGTCGAATTAGAGCCTGCTTACATTTTGCATACACGGGCTTATCGTGAGACTAGTTTACTGGTGTATGCGCTCACCCAACAACATGGGGTGATGCATATGGTGTGTCGTGGCGCACGCAAGAAAGGTCTGCATTTATTACAGCCCTTTGTCAAAATGCATCTCACATGGTCGGGCAACAGTGATTTAGTCAGCTTGAATAAATACGAGTCTGAGAAATCTCATTATCGCAATGACTTTCGTACCCATATTCAGTGTTTTTATCTGCATGAACTGATACTCGGGCTAGTCCCTAAGATGAGCCCAGAAACGGAGTTGTTTGATCTCTATGAACACACTCTTGATGCCATGATCGCTCATCCTAAAGATGAGGCAGTTCTGCGTTTATTCGAGTTACAACTATTGGATATTATCGGTCATCCACTCCAATTAGAGCATGATGTGACAACTCAGCAGCCAATATCAGCGACCGCATACTATCGCTACCAACCGGGCATAGGGGCTTCAGAAGTCAGTATTCAACAGAGTTCCGGTCGATTTCCATGGGATATAGTCAGCGGGCATGTGTTGATACAGCTGGATAAACAGGCTCTACCTGAACAAGATTGGTCACAAGCAAAATCTTTTCTGCGAGGTTTGATAAAATACTACATGGATGGCAAACCGATCATGACGCGCCAGCTCTTAAAGACTAAGTAAGTGTTCAAAATTGCTTGGAGTTGACCCTGCTAGAACCTAGATGAATAGAACACGAAGCAGTCATTATCAGCACGTCAGACAACAATAGAATTAGACTCAAGCAAGAATAAATAAGACTCAGATTGCAATACACAATACACAAGATGTAAGACATAAAAGACAAAATAAATAAGAATTTATTAACATATATGAAGCTTAAATAAAGGTTAAATAAAAAGGTCAAATAAGTGCAAAACGAAAACGTTAGATTGGGTGTTAACTTGGATCATGTCACCACTTTAAGGCAGGTGCGTGGAACGGCATATCCTGATCTCATACAAGCAATACAAATCTCTGAAGCGGCAGGCGCAGATGGAATAACCATGCATTTGCGTGAGGACAGACGTCACATACAAGACGCTGATGTCTATGCATCACGTGAAGTCATCAAAAGTAGTATGAATCTAGAAATGGCGGCCACCAGTGAAATGCAGAAAATCGCCATTGATGTGCAGCCAGATTATTGTTGTATCGTGCCAGAGAAACGTGAGGAACTGACCACTGAAGGTGGCTTAGATGTGATGGCGCATCGAGCACGATTGCAAGACCTGACACTCGCCCTCAAAGAGTCTGATATTCAAGTATCGTTATTCATAGAGCCGAATCCTATTGTCATTGACGTAGTGGCTGAAATCGGAGCGCCCATCATAGAATTGCATACGGGCCGCTATGCAGAGCTGAGCGGTGAGTTGCAATACAATGAGCTGGCTAGGATTACTGCGGCGACACAACATGCTCATCAACTAGGGCTGGTTGTGAATGCAGGACATGGATTGCATTTAGGGAATGTCAAACAAATTGCAGATATCAATAATATGAATGAGTTAAATATTGGACATTCGTTAATTGCTGATGCATTATTCCATGGTTTAGCTCAATCCATTGAGAATATGCGTGCGGTCATGCAAGGGTCAACGCAATGATGCCATTAGGCTCAGGCATTGATATTGTTGAAATTGACCGTATCAAACAAATTTTAGAAAAAAGATATGGTGGGCGCTTCATAGAAAAAATTCTGCATGAAAAAGAGCAGGCTGAATATCGTGCGCATCAGAATCAAGCGGCTTTCTTAGCTAAACGCTTTGCCGTCAAAGAAGCGATGGCTAAAGCCTTGGGGTCTGGTATAGGCCGTGAAATCGGTTTCACAGATATGTATGTTGAACATGATGCATTAGGCAAACCTAGTTTGGCATTCACGCATGAAACATCACAGCGCTTACAGTTGGTTAATAAACACATCATGCTAACTATCGCTGATGAGCGTGCTTATGCTGTGGCGCATGTACTGGTGTTTGAGTGTTAACTGTCTATGCAAGATCAAACGAAAAATATTAACTACAATAATGGCGCCTCAATAAGAGTCATCTATGAGACAAGTTTATGAGACAAGTTGACAGGACATGTTGATAAAGCATGTTGACGAGACAAATTTATGAGGCAAACTTATGAGACACCTAGAGAATACTCGAAGAGAATATTATGAAATATAAAACCATGGCGGATTATGTGGGTAACACACCATTAGTGCGACTCCAATATATGAATCCCAATCCTAGTAATACTATATTACTTAAGCTAGAGGGTAATAACCCAGCCGGTTCTGTTAAAGACCGTCCAGCATTAAATATGATTAAAGCTGCGCAAGCACGTGGTGAAATCAAGCCCGGTGATACATTAATTGAACCTACCAGTGGTAACACGGGTATAGCACTCGCAATGGCTGCGGCCGTGCAGGGCTTCAAGATGATCTTAGTCATGCCAGAAACCATGACCATAGAAAGACGCTCAGCAATGACCGCCTATGGGGCTGAGCTGGTACTCGTATCAGCGGAGCAAGGCATGGAAGGTGCACGTGATGTCGCACTTCAAATGCAAGCGCAAGGCAAAGGTAAAGTGTTGGATCAGTTTGCTAATCCGGATAATGTAGCCGCTCATTACACCACCACAGGTCCTGAGGTATGGGAACAAACCGGAGGTGAAATCACTCACTTCATGTGCTCACTAGGAACTACAGGTACTATCATGGGGGTGTCTAAATTCCTCAGAGAAAAGAACTCAGAGATTCAATTGCTTGGCGTCTATCCGGCAGAGGGCTCACAAATACCGGGTATCCGTAAATGGGCAAAGGAATATGAGCCATCCATATTCAAGGAATCTGCTGCTGATCAATTGCTGTATGTCTCACGCCAAGATGCTGATGACACTGCAGTAAGACTTGGACGTGAGGAAGGTATCTTTGCTGGTATCTCCTCAGGGGCGACTTTATTTGAAGCCATGAAGCTGTCACAGCAAGTCGAAAACGCCACCATCGTAGTCATTATCTGTGATCGTGGTGATCGTTATATTTCTACGGGTATCTATGGATAAAAAAAGGCTATAAAAAAAGACTTATAAACAATAGCTATAAACATAAATCTATAAAATGTGTGTAAAGATATAGGCTTTGTTGATGTATAAATAATCTTGGGACTATTGTTTTACTATCAAGCTGATATCATCTGCTACATGGATCCACTCACACAAGGCTTGGTTGGGGCTACAGCCGCACTCAGTATTTCCAATCGCAAACAACATATTAAAATAGCAAGCTTACTTGGTTTGTTGGGAGGTATGGCGCCTGACTTAGATGTGTTTTTTCGTTCTGAGAATGATCCACTATTATTTCTTGAGTTTCATCGTCACTTCACTCATTCCTTGTTTTTTATTCCTATTGCAGGTTTGCTGCTGGCAATACTTCTATATGGACTTGTTAAAAAGCAATGCAGTTTTAAGGAAACCTATATCTATGTAACGATCGGTTATGCTACCCATGGATTGCTCGATGCATGCACGACTTATGGGACACAGCTCCTCTGGCCCTTTAGCACCGAGCGTATTGCTTGGAATTTAATTTCGGTAATAGATCCTATATTCACTCTGCCGATATTATTTTTAGTGCTGATGGTTTTGTTTAAATCACAACAACACATAATATACATGGCAGGTATTTGGGTGCTGGCCTATATGAGTATTGCATCATATCAACAGCATCGAGTTGAGAGTGCCGCTTGGGAGCTTGTTCAGCAACGGGATCATGCGCCTGTATCGATAGAAGCAAAACCAAGCTTCGGCAATATTATTGTGTGGAAAATCATTTATGAACTAGAAGATCACTTTTATGTCGATGCGATTCGTGCAGGTACTGAAATTCAAGTCATTGCAGGAGAAAGCATTCAAACACTTAATATCGAACGTGATCTTCCATGGCTAGATATGCAGACTCAGCAAGCACGTGATATCGAACGCTTCAGATGGTTTTCTAATGGTTATATAGCTGAAGATCCACATAAGCCCAATCAAATTATTGATATACGCTATTCCATGCTACCTCATCAGGCGACTGGATTATGGGGAATACAATTATCCCCAATCGCAGATAGTGATCAACATGTAAGTTATGATATGTTTCGTTCCAATGATACTCAAACACTTCAGCTATTTTGGAGTATGTTAATGGGAGACTTTAACAGCAAGTAACATTGATATTAGCTAGAAATATTATTGTGCCCCACTTGGTAGATAAGCAGTAATAAATTATTTCACTAATAATTACAGGCTTTATAAGAATAGTGAAATGATCTGAAGTATCAAAAGGCGTTATTTTACTATTGATTTGTGATATTCATCACAGACAATAACTTTCATTAATGACACGCTATTCACCTTTATTACGTAAATACTTTGTGAGTTCATGAGGATGAATATAATTAAGTCTTTGCCTATTAAGTCTTCACCTGTAACAAAGACTATAATTTTAGTTTGTATATTCTGTACAATATTTATTTTTGTATGGATGTCGTCAGATACACACCTATTCACACATCAGTCTGACATCATTCTTTATCAGCCTTCTGATAATGTTGGGAGTCAACTTGATAACATGGAACAGGAAGTAATTTTTGATACATTTTCTGATCATGAATCACATGCGCATGGTGTGCGTCAGCTGGTGGTCCATCCTGATTTATTATCTAGTATTAAACACTGATTTTACTCATGTGTTTGCAGTAGTGTTAAATCGTTCATCTATTCTATTCGCATC
>CBFHSW010000024.1:0-1703 GCA_965658595.1 Gammaproteobacteria bacterium
CTATTCGTTAGCGAGTTCAACAACCGTATTGAGTAATACGTTGCAACCTTTTTCGATATCTACCCAATGTGTCCATTCCTCTGGAGCATGCCTGAGACAATAGCTGTTGAGTCCTGATTCTCAATCCGTTTTAGTAAATGATACAAAACTTCTAGATTCGTAGCCTCAATCTCATCATGAGTAAACTTACTTACCTTATTAAATGGAGCAGCAATGCCTTCTTTATCAAAGGACTTAGTTAGTGCTTCCCCATTTGCTGCAGTGAGACATAGAACTGTATATTCACTCATCTTAATTATTTGATATCCCAAATTTACCTAAATTGTATGTGGCGAGGTACTACTATAATTACGTTGCACGTATACACCCACCCCCGTCCTATGATTCGAAAACCAATGTATACCAGATTACAGACCATTTGATTGAAGAAAGGATTAATGATGTATAATTACATTTAAGTAAATAATTGAAACAATGTAGTTAAAACTTTAATGCGCCCGTAGCTCAGCTGGATAGAGTACCTGGCTTCGAACCAGGTGGTCGGGAGTTCGAATCTCTCCGGGCGCGCCATTTGCTCAAATTTTCTAGAATCATCAAGAGTTTTTATGCTCTTCACAGTCTTTGGTAGCTTCCACTGTTCTTAATCTGTAATTATACTGCTAAATATACAATATAAGCTTTGAACATCAACTGAATTACTGCGTGCTGTTTCAGCATATTGTATATCGTTAGTTAAATAAACTTTAGTTGTTTATTGAAATATAATTATAAATAGGGGTGAAAGATGGAGCAAAAAGTAACGGTTGACGGTAAAGAACTCAATATACATATCGAAAAGGTTGGTGATAGCGGGCCAGCACTTCTGATGGTGCATGGTATTCCGACAAATGCGAGATTATGGAGACATGTGCAAGACATTCTGAAAGATCATTACACTATGTATGCGATGGATATGGTGGGTTATGGACAATCAGACATGCCATTGGATGAATTCAATCATTCTTTCATGAATCAAGCTGAGGCAGTTAAAGGCGTTATTGAAGGCTTAGGATTGAAGGGTGAAGTTATATTGGTTGCTCATGATCATGGCGGTGGTGTAGCTCAGGTGTTTGCAACACAATATTGTGATTATATATCCCGCTTAGTTTTGATTAACCCTGTATGCTTTGATCAATGGCCTGTGTGTGAGGTCGAGGGCCTAGCGGCTCTGGATGGAGCCTCAGATGAGGTCTTACAACAAGCGTTAGGAACTGCTGTGGCAGGTTTTCCTGCGTTAATGCGTATGGGAAGTTATGATGGTGCACCTTTTACTGATAAGAACTGTAAACAAAATTACTTACAGTTTTGGGGGCGTGGACCGGGCATGACAGGTTTCAAGTCACTCATCCGCATCTCAGCAGATCCTCAACAATCAGATACTGATGTAGACCACAGCAAGATCACTTGTCCTACCATGGTCATGTGGGGCGAGAAAGATAACTTTATGTCACCGACCGCCGCAGAAAAACTCAAAGAAAGAATATCTGGGCCAACTCGTGTGCAATATATAGAGCGGGCTGGACACTGGGTACAAGAAGATCGACCGGATGAGGTGGCTAAATATCTACATGATTTCATAACCGAGTGGAATGGTATCGATATTTAGTTAATATCTAGTTGTTGTTCATTCTATAGAGTTTAAATCTTGTGCTGGGATAGGTGTG
>CBFHSW010000025.1:0-22137 GCA_965658595.1 Gammaproteobacteria bacterium
ACCCTCTGGAATCCACAGCTGCTTTTTGTTGCTAGAGGAAAGTGTCTCCGCAACCCATTGACCATATGTAGACGACGATTTTCTTATGTCTACTGCAACATCAAATACTTCTCCTTGAGTGACACGAACTAATTTTCCTTGAGCATGTGGTGGCAGTTGATAATGTAATCCACGTATAACACCTTTGTGTGATAGTGAATGATTGTCTTGCACAAAACTCATACCAGCACCAACGGCATTTTCAAATACTTTTTGATTGAAGCTCTCAAAAAAAAATCCCCGTTTATCCTCGAATACAGTCGGTTCGATAATCTTGACTTCAGGAATATGAGTATCAGTTATTTTCATTTTCAAGTTCCCTAATGACTTGCATGATATATTTTCCGTAACTACTCTTTAACAATGGTTGAGCCAACGATTCTAATGATTGTTGATCTATCCATTTACGTCGAAAGGCAATTTCGTCTGGGCAAGCTATTTTGAGTCCCTGTCTATGCTCTATGGTTTGGACGAACTGATGTGCTTCGACTAATGTTTCATGAGTGCCTGTATCCAACCATGCAAAACCGCGACTCAGAAGTTGAGTATTCAATAGACCTTTTTCTAAATATATTTTATTGAGATCGGTGATTTCATATTCATTGCGCAGGGACGGCTTTATTTGTTTAGCATAGTCGGAGGCGTTTTCATCATAGAAATATAAACCTGTTGCGGCATAATTTGATTTTGGATGCTTAGGTTTTTCTTCTAGACTCATGACTTTACCATTTTTATCGAATTGGACTACACCATATCGTTTGGGATCTTGCACGTGATATGCGAAGATGGTTGCCCCAACTCCGCAAGAATCTGCGCTAGCGAGTCTTTCATGCAGTGAATGCCCATAAAAAATATTGTCGCCTAAAATTAATGCGCAAGGTGCACCATCGAGAAATTCTTCACCAATAATTAATGCTTGAGCTACGCCATCGGGTGACTCTTGAACGGCATAGTTGATATCTAGTCCCCATTGCTGACCATCGCCTAAAAGTTCTTTAAATCTTGGCGTGTCTATGGGGGTGCTAATAACAAGTATTTCACGAATATCAGCAAGCATCAGTGTCGTCAGAGGGTAATAAATCATTGGCTTATCAAACACGGGTAATAACTGTTTTGATATTACCTGGGTGGCTGGGTATAGCCGTGTGCCAGTGCCTCCTGCGAGTATTATGCCTTTCCGTTCCATCAGTATTTTTGTTGATGGATAATGTTTGTCGCGACATCAACAAAATCATCATGCCAATAAGGTAATGCAAATGACAAATATTCTTTAAGTTTGTCTGTATTAAGCTGTGAGTTTAATGGACGTCTTGCAACTGTGGGATATTCATCTGTAGTAACAGCATGCACATTTTCAGGACTAGTGACCAGTGCTACCCCATACTGATTGGCTTTATGAATTAACACCTTTGCAATTTCATACCACGTGGTTGATCCCTGTGGGGTGAGATTGTAAATGCCCGCAGGCCAAGCAGTTTTATTTTCGATGGCTTTGAGTGCATCTATGGTCACATGAGCGATGAGTGAGGGTGAAGTTGGCACACCACACTGATCATTTATCACGCTGAGTTGCTCTCGTTCACTCGCAAGTCGCAGAATAGTCTTGGCAAAATTATTGCCATCACTGCCAATAATCCAGGTGGTCCTGAATATCAGATAATTAAGAGTATGTGCTTGTATATATTTGTCACCGGCAAGTTTAGACGCTCCATATGCATTGATTGGATTAGTTTCATCCTCCTCAAGGTATGGCGATGATTTGGTTCCATCAAACACATAATCCGTTGAATAATGAATTAGCCATGCATTCATTTTAGTGGCGAGTTGAGCAATATTAGCGACAGCATCTGAATTAATGGCATAAGCAATGTTCTTTTCATGCTCCGCCTTATCGACAGCAGTAAATGCAGCGGCATTGATAATGATGTCTGGTTCAAGCTTTACCAACGTATGCGCTACTGCTTGATGGTCTGTGATATCCAGATCTGAAGGTGATATGACACTGAGGTGATCTTGTGAATCGAGTTGTCGGGCAAGTTCTTGACCGAGTTGTCCGGATGCGCCTAGCAAAATTACCTTCATGCGTAGTGCTTCTTTATCCATTCCATATGGCTTGGGTTATGAGAATTTTCTACCCATGCTGGGTTGTCGAGATACCATTGAATAGTTTTAGCAAGGCCGCTTTTGAGCGTTTCTTTGGGAGCCCAACTGAGTTCGGTCATGATTTTACTCGAGTCAATGGCGTAACGCCTATCATGACCTGCTCGGTCCCCTATATGAGTAATTAGATCACTATAGCGAGTGAGGTCGCTAGTGCTGTTTATAGGCCGCAGCTGGTCTAAGATGCTACAGATAGTGTGAATAATTTCGATATTAGTTTTTTCATTAGATCCACCTATATTATATGTTTCACCTATCACGCCATCTTCTAACACGTGGCGTATGGCAGAACAGTGATCGCTCACATACAACCAATCACGAATCTGCAAGCCATCTCCGTAGACAGGTAGAGGTTTAAGTGCGAGAGCATTGTTGATAATTAATGGAATGAGTTTTTCTGTTAACTGATAAGGACCGTAATTATTAGAACAATGGGTGGTTATGAGGGGTAATCCGTAGGTATGATGATAGGCGCGCACAATATGATCAGAAGAGGCTTTACTAGCACTATAGGGACTGTTGGGTAGATATGGATGATTTTCAGTAAATGCCGCTGCATCGGAGGATAATGATCCAAACACTTCATCAGTAGATATATGAACAAAACGAAACTCATCTTGTTGGTGACTCGTGAGTGATTGCCAATATTGATTGACACGATCTAGTAAGCGAAAGGTCGAAACAATATTGGTTTGTATAAAGGCTTCTGGATTGTCGATTGAACGATCCACATGTGATTCTGCTGCAAAATTAATGATTGCGCGCGGTTTGTATTGCCAGAGTGATTTCGTTACCAGCGAGCTATCGCCAATGTCACCCTGAATAAATATATGATCTTCATAATCATGCAGAGATGCGAGATTGTTAGGATTGCCAGCGTATGTCAGTTTGTCTAGGTTGATGACTTTTTCGTCATAATTGGCCAGCCAATCAAGTATGAAATTGGAACCAATAAACCCACACCCACCTGTGGTTAAGATAGTCATTTTTATATTTGAAGTTGAGAGTCTCTAATTAGCGTTCTTTTTTATTTAATATTCTTATTACTGTCTACTATGTTAAAGCATATCATCATATTATGTGAAATATATTGAAATTGAATACGTATAAATATTTTTAAAACTTTGTAACAATTTTTTTTGAGAGGTCGATAAAATTAACTATGTGCAATTCATCCAATAATCGACAATTTTAGTGAGTTCGTCATGATAGATAATGAAAAATTTTCAGAAATGTTGTCAGCATGGAAGGACAAAAAAGATAAAGAATGTGGCAAAAAATCACAAATAAAAAAAACTAAAAAAGCTATTGAGAGTCGAGCCAGACAAATCGTTAATTATTATTATTTTTATATTAAAGATATTTTCAGACCTCATCAAAAAATTCCATCTAAAGCAGTGATAAATCTGATAGGTGATGCTGAAAAATATGAGGTTGAGGCCAATAGTCAGACATTAGCAATCGTGCTTCATGCTTACTACTTTGATATCTTTGTATCAATAATGGAGAAGATTGCATCTGTAAATATAGTTTATAAATTATATATATCAACACATGGTGCAATATATTCACAAGTGAATGAGTATCTTGTTGCAAACAATATCAATGCAACAGTTGCTTGTTACGAAAACTTAGGAAGAGATATTTACCCATTCATTAAGATTATGAAATTAATTGGGGAAAATAAACATCAATATGTGTTAAAACTGCATACAAAAAAAACTCCCCATCGATTTGAACGCGGGACTATATGGCGAGAAAAAATGCTAGCAGAATTGTTGGATGAAGATAATCTCAAGAGTGCATTGTTTTGCTTGAAAAATTTTCCGATTGGAATCATTGGGCCTGCGGAATATTTATATAAAATTTCTAATAAGGTTGGACCAAACGAGAGTGCTTTAAAAAAACTATCAAGAAGAGTTAATATTAAATGTGATATTGATAAGCAATTCTTTGTTGGTGGAACCATGTTTTTTTTAACTGTAAAAGCAATGGCGCCAGTCATGGAATTATGTTTATTAGATAATGAGTTTCAACCAGAGCCGATTCCGATTGATGGAACAATGGCTCATGCGATTGAGCGTTTCTTTGGGATTGCCTGCTCCAGTCAAGATCTTGAGGTTGTAGATATAAACTTTGCTAGAGATTTAATAAAATAATTTCTCACTTTTCTACCTATAGATATTTCATGCTGGGTGTTAGTACTGAAATATATAGTGACATAGATTGAATCCTAATGTTGAGAATAAAAAATAATGTGATGCGTCAATATGTCACATCGCAGTGGTGATTAGTATTTGGCATAATTCCAATCAAATAAACATTTGATTGAGAGTTAGCAAATGAGGCAAGTAACACTTTTTTTATCTATTTTTTTTATTATATATTCATCACAATTATCTGCAGATAGTCTTATGCCGACAGATCATGCACCAATTGGTGTAATGGGAGATCACACTCATAAAGTCGATGAATGGATGTTTTCATATCGCTATGGGCACATGGAAATGGATGGCAATCGTGATGGAACAAGTTCCGTCAGTGTTGCTGAGATTCATCAGGATTTTATGATTGCTCCTCTAAAGATGACTATGGAGATGCATATGTTTGGCACTATGTATGGGTTTAATGATGATATTACCTTGATGGCCATGATTGCATATAAAGATATAGAAATGGATATGCTTACACGCCCAATGAGTATGGGGATGATGCCAGCTAACCACAAATTTAAAACACGCTCAAAGGGGTTTGGTGATTTAAAATTGTCAGCTTTATGGAATTTAATAAATAATGATAACTCGAGTTTGCATGCACATGTGGGTATGGGAATTCCGACAGGGTCGATTCAGAAAAAGGATGATAATGCGATGGGGGTCCGAGCAAGAATGCCCTATGCTATGCAGCTAGGTTCTGGCACCTATGATCCCATTTTGGGTTTAACTTATGTGGCTCAAATGAATAAATGGTCAATTGGTCTACAAAATTTGAACACCTTTCGTTTGGGTGAAAATAATGAAGGCTATCAACTCGGTAATGAATACAATTTGAGTACATGGGCTGGTTTTAATTTGAATCATGCAGTGAGTTTATCATTACGTGTAGATGCCAAAGCTTGGGAAGATATTGATGGAGAGGATGATGAGCTAAATGTCATGATGGCGCCGACTGCAAGAACTGATTTGCGTGGCGGGCAACGAATTGATGGATTGTTAGGTCTGAATTATTTGCATAGCTCAGGACATCGATTAGCACTTGAGCTGGGTATGCCAATACATCAAGATTTAGATGGCCCGCAGATGGAGACAGATTACCGTGTCATGGTGGGTTGGCAGTATGCTTTATAGGAAAATTTCTCCTATTTTTTGTAGGTCATTATGCAGACTTTTCAAATCTTCATATGAATGTATATTTCTTGGAATATAATGATACTCTCCATCATAAGTTAAAATTATCTAGCTGGAAGCAATCTGTATTAATTGTAATGCCTAAATAAGAAGTCATGTGTTATTGTGATTTAATATTGCAACATTCAATTTTTTGACATCATATGGCGCTATCAAACAAAAAAATTATTCTTCATATTGGCGGGCATAAGACTGGCTCGACTTCATTGCAAGGTTATTTGATGGATAATAGAGAGCAACTAAAAGCAGAAGGAATATATTATCCTAGAATTCCTGATTATAAACCTACTATAAGATATGGCCGAAATAATGAGGTCAATGGTTTTATATTGCAAAATAAATATTACTTCCCTGATGCGCTAGATAATATTTTAGATGTTTATACAAACGATAATTCTATTCATACCCTAGTTCTTTCAGAAGAGAATTTATTTTATGCAGACTTTGAGGAGCATCGCTTGCATCCTGAGGCGCTGGAAAAGTTGAGGCAGCATAATACGCATGTGCTTGTTTGTTTGCGAAGATCTGTGGAGTATTTATGTGGTGCATGGCAAGAACAAATTAAGTTTGCATTCCGAAGGTCATTAACCAATGCGTTAGACCATAATGATTATATAAATTCATTGCTTCAGCTGCATAAATATAGCGATATTTTCGGTCGCAAAAACATCCATCTTGAACTTTATAATGCACAGAATGAAGAAAATTATGAGGTGATGCCTCAAATGCTAAGGGCATTGGGTGTGAATAATATTGAGCATATGAAGATGCTTAAACCGCACCAGAATCAAGCGCTGTCTCGTGCACATATCGATGCTAGATATTATGTCAATCAATATACAAATTATATTTTAACTCGATCAGAACTAAAAGCTTATTGCGTTATATTTGATTATGGTTCCAAGCAGTCTACTTTAAACTCTTTGAGTGATGAAAAAATTAAGCAAGTATGTGATCGTCATTATCCTTTTGAATGTGAAATTGCTAGAACTTTTTTAGGCAGAGAAGCTTTATTTGAGAATCGATATCCCAGAGCATATCAATCAGATAGAGAGAGTTATTCGTCCAAACTAAGTCCTTTTAAAAAGTCACTCATGCGAGCTGTAGTAAGAAATATTATTATAAACAGTACTTATAAAAATCCTAATTTGGTAAATTAAGACATATGTTTTTATATGGTCATGCATACCATTGAAATGGATGATTAGACTGCTTCGCTATAGAAAAAAGATAATGTCTAAATATGTTTGGGAGGTTGAAAAAGAATCACGATTGATTCTGAAAATAATGAATAGTTTTTTCAAGCCCTTCACTCATTGATGTTTGTAAAGACTAATTCAATAAAGATTTAGCCAAGCTTATATCTGGATTTCTACGAGTCGGATCATCTTGAGATGGTGAATGACATTCAGAGAATTGAGTTTTGATATGTTTGAATAGGACCAAGTTAAAAATATATTGTATTCAAAGAAAAAATCTAAAAAAACGATAAAAAATGTATTGTCCCACGCCTACAAGTTTATGAGATCGATTTAGATGAGTGTGTGTTTTAGATGCATGCAGTATCTCAGCAATCATAAAGAGACATAAAATCATTGCCTCTCTATGATTTGTCGCTAATCGATATAACAGACTACAGTTTACCAAATTCTCGTTGGCCAACATAAAATGCAGTGCCAGAGGTGTTTGATGAAAAAGTAATAGTAGTGCCACTATCAAAATACACAACATCTCCAGGTGTCAAAGTGACTGTTTCGCCGCCAGTTTCTGTTAGTGTCATCTCACCTTCCAACATTATCTTACATTCATCGTAGCTGTACGTGTATTCCAGAGGATTGCCTGCTTCCATCTTGAAAAATCCACAACTGATGGGCGAGGTTTCATTTGATGAAGAAACCAGATCTTGCAGCGAGGCATTAATACCTTCGATGCCTAGAGATGCAATGTCTTTAGATTGTGCGTTTTTGAAATGTTTCATGGCCATGTTGACTGTCTCTCTTATATTGTGTTGTTTGTTATTATGTAATGTTAAAAGTAAGGTTTACTAATCTGATGTGTAAAAAAAGTCCACATGTATGTCTGCTATTAAGATTGTTAAGTCAGAGTGTTAGTCTGCATAATAATCACTTGGTATTTAGACTTTAACATAAATAATGACGAATAAAGAACCAGAAAAATTACTGAAACGTCATCATCAGCTAGTGCATTCAGAACAGGTGAAAGTGAATTCTCATGTTCAACGTCCTAAAGATGATTGGATTATCAACACGCTTATGATCGAGGGTTACAAAGTGCCTTTTCAGTACAAACGCAAGCAGCTCTATAGGAGCTTGAAGCATCAATACGTAAACCTTACATATTATGCAGAAACGAAAAATATTGCAGGGCTGGAAATGGAAATTATGAATGTTGTTCGAGTGAAGGTTGCTTAGAGCGTATTGGTAACATGATGAGATTGGCGCGTAGCCTGAGCATTTAGGACATGTCCGATTGCATGGATACAACCACCAAGCAATGTGATGATAATCTCATCATCATGATTGATTAACTGATGATTTTCTAATGCTTCAAAAAATAACGCAGGGATTAATAGGATGACTAAACCGACTGTCGCAATAACAGTTGGAAGCCACCTCTTATGGGTAATAAATCCAGTGCTTAGGGCTATTAAGCTAGTGGGTATAATAATAAAGACAATTATTTGATGAAATAATAACTCATGGGTGTCATCACCATGTTCTAAACTTAATGATAAAAAAGGGAATAGGCTGACAGCCAATGGCACGGCAATACAATGCACTGCACATAAGCCGGATAATATAATAGCGAAACGATCAAAATTCTTTTGCATGATGAGATTTACTTAGCGCAGCGTGAACACAATCCATGAATTTCCACATGGGTATGGCGAGGTGTGAAGCCTTCATTTTGACTAACTTTATCTAAGGTTGCATTCAGAGAAGACTCTTTAACTTCTTTAACTTCCTCACATTCGTCACAGATTAGAAATTGGCAGGCATCATCTGCATGATCAAACTCGCAGCCAATATAAGCATTACTGCTTTCAATCTTATGAATTAGGTGGTTTTCGAGCAGGAATTCTAGGGCTCTGTATACCGTTGGTGGTTTTTCTATATGTTTGTCATCACTTAAAAGTGCCAGCAGATCATAGGCTTTGATAGGTTTGTGACTTTGCCAAATTAACTCCAATACTCTACTGCGAATAGGCGTTAGCCTTAATTTGTTGTCTGTACATAGTTTGTTTGCTCGAGCTAGAGCATTTTGAATACAGTCAGTATGGCGATGGTGTTCATGCATTGTTAAAATATCGTATCAATTTTTGTTATAACATAACACATTACAGCAATACCACCATGTTGTGCAAATCGAATCTGAGGTTGAGGAACGAATGGAAGCGAAGCAATTTTTACAAAATGTAAAAGATCAGCTTGATCAGCATGCCTTATTTAGTGATCCATTGATTGTGCAGTTTGAAAATATGTCAATATTTGACAGAGAAAGGGCGAAAACTTTTGCTGAGCTATATTACCCACATATTCTTCGCACGCGATTATATCAAGCTAGCACTCTAGGCATAGTTGAGGATGAGAGTCTTCAATTTGTATTGGCAGAAATAATTCATGATGAATATGGGCTGGGTGATTCTTCACAATCACATATGCAGTTATATCGAAATTTTATGCAGGGAGTTGGCTGCAAAGTAGCAGTTGCACAAGATTATCCAATCATTCCCGCACTACAAGACTATATTCATATCATGGAACAATTAACACGCAATGGTGATTGGCTGTCTGCGATAGCAGCAGTGGGTATTGCAAGCGAATGGCCTATTCCTAAGTATTACTCTTGTTTATTGCGTGGTTTTAGAAAAATTCCTGGTATCAAAGAACTGGATCTTGAGCTTTTTACCAGCCACATCACCTTAGATGTTGAACATTCAGGCATGATTGAAGAGGCGGTGCTCCCTCATTTGGTAACATCATCTCAACAAAAGCGGTTTATGCATGGTATTGAAATTAATATGAATGCAAGACGATTACTGCATGACGCACTCTATGAACGAGTATTTTCATAGACGTCATTCAATCATGGTTATGGCTAATTCATACTATGCGTTTTGAAAACACCTCAGTGAAGTGACTGTTTAAGTGACTGCTGATTCACGTCATAGCTGTCAGTTTGGCTGGACGAGCTAAAGCCCAGATCTATTCTATTTTGTGGGTTAGCTTCAAGAGTGTCGAATACTGATTGCAATGCTAGGTCCATACTCTCAATATCATTACTACTAGCATCTAGACAATAAGCGACGCTGGCTTCACCACTATAGTGTTGGAGCAACGACAAGGTGTAATGTCTTTCTCTCTCAGTACTACAAGTTTCAACGTTTCTGATAGCACTAAATAGTTGATTGGTTAATCTTTTGTAATCTTGTAAGTCCATATATTTTCCTTAAATGTACTTTCATAATGATTAATAACAATTGGTTTATGAGTTTTCTTTTTTAAATTCCTTTTTTAAAAAAACCACCAATGTGATTCTTTATTTTTTCGTTCAAGACTCTTTGATCTTCATAAAGTGTTTGCCTTGGAAAACAATATACTGTGTCTGATATTAGAAAGGGAATAACAAGAATTCCTTACAGAGAGTTAGAAAATAATTAATAATGATTATCATTAAGAAATATAATGAAATCGTAAGCACATGATTATAAGTGAGTTTATGTAAAATCTGTACACTGTACATGTGGAGTCAGACTAAGTGGGCTTACTTGAGTTCCATAAATAGGCGCAAAAGATAATACCTAAGACCGATAGCATAATCGTTGCCCAAAGCTGATTAATCACGATCATAGAGATACCAAGCGTGCAGCAAATAAAGATCATGACACGAATGCAGATGTCACGTGGGATAGCTTGGTTGTGACTGAAATTCTTGATAATGGGTCCGAAGAAGGCATGATTTACTAGCCAGAAATGAAACCTCGGAGAAGATTTGGCAAAACAACTGGCAGCTAATAGAATAAAAGGAGTAGTGGGTAACAGGGGCAATACAACACCAATAACACCCAAACCGATACTTATCCAGCCGATAATAATTAATATTAGATTCTTGGTTGTCAGGCTCATAGATATTTTAGGCTCGTCTTGACGGTTAAGTATACGAGATGCTGTTGTAAAACGCTTAAATAGAATAAGGAAGCGCACATGAAAATAGCACAATTATTATTATTATTTTGCATGCTGGTTGGTGAACTTTATGCAGTGGGTATTTCTACCACGAATCGAACTTTCACTTCGGTAGAGGATATGCAGGCCACTGATTGGTACAGCCCTGACGAATTAGAGAGAGCATGGCAGCATAGTATTGTGCGCATACCTCATGGTGAGGGTGTCAGCGAAACATTAATGCGTGACATCGAGGCAAAGCATTTTCCTGAGATAACCCTACCGGTCATTATCTACCTTCATGGTTGCACAGGTCATATAGCGGGCAGTATCAAGCGAATGGAATGGTTGGCTAAGCAAGGGTTTATCGTTATTGGTCCAGATAGCTTGGCACGCAAAAAATATCCACAATCATGCGATCCATATAGTCTTCGTGGTGGACTGTATCGTGAAACGTTGATTATGCGACAGCAAGATGCCTTATATGCTGTCAAACAAACCAGATCCCTCGACTGGGTGGATGCAGATAATATTTTTATTGTAGGACATAGTGAAGGTGGAATTACTGCGGCAACGATGACCGGTGATAGTGAAGAATATCGAGTGAATGCCAGAGTGATCGAAGGCTGGACTTGTCATGCGGTTGGGTGGGAGGAATACAGCGGGATAAAAGCACCTAAATCGGAACCGGTTATGGCCTTGGTAGGAGAAAAAGATCCCTGGTTTCAATCCGAATACACGCGAGGTGATTGCACATCATTTATCGATAAGAGTAATGGGAGTCAGTCGATCGTCATCAGCGATGGGCATCTTGCGTATAAACATGATCTTCTGCTTGACCATGAGCTACAAACCAAAGTGATAGATTTTTTACGCGAACATATAAATTAACAATAAGCGATTTCACATTATATTCATCAGACTCAAGCGATGGTTCCACGAGCTCAAGTCAGATGTGACGGTGAAAATTTAAAGAGTGTTTAGCTAGTAGCGGCACTTGCTTGTATGATTAATGAGTGTTGTTCAAGTTGTCCTTTTTGGGTAAATGCTTCTTCCGGCATGGGGTTTTGATGGGCTATCTTGAAATCATCACTGCCAACCCATGATCTGAAAGACTGCTCGTCAGCCCAAGCGGTATAAACTACGTAGGGCGCATCGTCAGAAGTCGGTTTAAGTATTTGCATTTGTTTAAAACCTGCTTGAGACTCGATTTGTCCAGCTCTTTTTTGGAAGCGACTTTCAAACTCTTGTTGCCAATCTGGGTGCACGAATACTCTATTTGTTACGATATGCATGAGATATATCCTCAGTGATTAATGGTTTGTGAGGAGTGTCTCAAACCATCGAGTGTCTGGCTAGTATGGGTTGAGACTTGTAAAGGTCTGTGAGCTCAAGCAATATTAGACGTATGAGTGTTATGAAACGAAAATTCATCCGCTGGATTGCACAAAGCCTGTTTAAACTGTTGTACCGAGTTGAATTACGTGGGCTAGAAAATTATCCGCGTGATGATGGGCGGTATGTATTGGTCTCGAATCATATTTCATTATTAGATGGCCCTCTGCTGATGAGTTACATTCCAGATCTACCAATTTTTGCTATTAATAGTGAAGTGAATGAAAAGTGGTGGGCAAGAATTTTCACGCGCCATTTTGAAATGTATCCTCTTAACTCTGATCAACCGATGGCAGTCAAGGGCCTGATTAAGATGTTGCGCACAGGTAGGCGGGTTGTGATTTTCCCTGAGGGACGCATCACTAGCACTGGCACGATTATGAAGGTGTATGAGGGGGCGACTAAAATCGCACAACTGGGCGATGCAAAAATAATACCGCTACGTATTGATGGACCTCAATATACTCGATTTGGACGCTTGCAAGGTAAGGTCAAACAGAGATTATTTCCTAAAATCACACTCACATTTTGTCCGCCAGTCAGTGTTGAGAACACAGATAATACGATTGATAAGGAAGGCAATGGTAAGCGGGATAAGTTAGCAAAGCGGATGCAGATGTATGATCTGATGACGCATTCTATGTATGTTTCTACCAACATTGATAAAACCTTATCCGAAGCCATGCAAGATGCCATAACACTATATGGACATAAACAAGTTGTCATAGAAGATATGCAGCGTGAGGCGATGACCCTAGGGCGTCTACATGTGGGAAGTATTGTGCTCAGTGATGCTTTTGATAGTTTGAGAATTAAGCCTGGTAATATTGGGGTGTTATTGCCAAATATTAGCGCCACAGTGGTCACGTTCTATGCATTACAGCGTTTAGGGTGGGTAGCCGCAATGCTCAACTATACTGCGGGTGTGAGTAATGTGTGTTCAGCGATTAAATCGGCTGGTGTTGAAACCATCATCACCTCAAAAAAATTCATAGAAGTAGCTGAGTTGGAAGACTTGCTCAGTAAGATCAAAAAAAACTGTCGGATAGTTTTTCTTGAAGATATTAAGGCGCAAGTGGGGCTGAAAGAAAAGATATCAGCGCTAGCAAAGTCAAAACTGCCGACTCATTATGCGAGAAAATTTAGCGGACACAATGAAGAGAGCACTATTCCACGAACTGCGAACGACATCGCGGTAATTTTATTCACCTCTGGTTCTTCTGGTACACCGAAAGCGGTAGCGCTAAGTCATAAAAATTTATTAGCAAACAGTGCGCAAGTAAAATCCTGTATCGACTTTACCTGTCAGGATATATTTTTTAATGCTCTACCTTTGTTCCATTCTTTTGGATTAGGAGTAGGCATGGTGCTTCCGGTGACCTCGGGTATTAAAACGTTTTTATATCCATCTCCATTGCATTTCAAAGCGATTCCAGAATTCATCTACGATACACGTGCTAGCGTATTATTTGGCACCGATACATTCTTGCAAGGTTATGCGCGCCATGCTGATGCTGATCATTTTCAAACCTTGAGATATGTGATTGCAGGTGCTGAAAAACTCAAGGCGAGCACGCGTCAGACATGGCTAAATCAGTTTGGTCAACGTATTTTAGAAGGTTATGGGGTAACAGAAACTTCACCAGCAATCAGCTTGAATAACATCAGTTATTGTAAAGATGGAAGTGTCGGTCGCTTATTGCCGGGTATAGAATATCAACTCAGAGCTGTGGAGGGGATTTCTGAGGGCGCTCAGTTATGGGTTAAAGGTGAGAACATCATGTTGGGTTATATTCAAGGGGGTGATAATGAAAACATACAGAGACCACATCAAGGCTGGTATGACACAGGAGATATAGTATCCATGGATGCTTGTGGTTTTATCACCATCATAGGGCGAGCCAAACGTTTTGCTAAGGTGGCGGGGGAAATGATATCGCTAGCAAGAGTTGAGTTATGGATTGAGGAGCTATGGTCTGATTACGAGCATTGTGTATGTACCGTAACAAGTGAACGCAAAGGTGAGAGGCTGATATTAGTAACGAATCATTTGCACGCAGACAAGGCCGCTATGAGGGAATATATAATCAACGCGGGCGGTACAGAAATTATGCTACCAAGTGACATACTCACGATTGATGAAATGCCTAAATTAGGCAGTGGTAAATGTGATTATGTGAGCGTAGATAAAATCGCAAACAATCATTTTTCATCTACTAGTTGAGATAATCAGACCAGTTATTGAGAGGATCACCCACAGCCATGAAAGCTGGGTTTAATAGGCTAGGTTTGTTGTAGCACAGAGGTGTTTGATTGAGTGTAGTAATGGCGCCACCAGCTTGTTCAACAATGCATTGTGCGGCTGCAGTATCCCACTCCCAAGTGGGTCCAAAGCGTGGATAAATATCTGCGAGGCCCTCAGCAACTAGACAAGACTTAATAGAGCTGCCGCGAGTAATTAGTTGGTAACTATCTAGCTTAGCAAAAAACTTACGCATCGCTTCACTATGGTTTTTTTGATTACTACAAACTCGACAATTTTCAGGTACTGAGACACTGGCATTAATCACCTGACTATCTTCATCTCTAATCTTTTTATAGGCTTTACCATCATTATGGGCATAGTAAAGATGTTCCTCCACAGGCAAACAGATGCTGCCCAATATTGGACGTTGCTGATGGATCAGTGCGATGTTGACGGTAAAGTCGGGTTTATTTTTGATGAACTGACGAGTCCCATCAAGTGGGTCTATTAACCAAAAATATGGCCAATGTTTGCGTTCCTCGTAGCTATATTGCTGAGATTCTTCTGATATTCGCGGAATATCCGGAGTTAATTTTTGAAGTTGTTGTTCAATAAATTGATTGGCAGCCAGGTCTGCACTGGTCACAGGTGATTGATCTTCTTTAATGTTCACTTCGTAGGTGGCGTTGTAATATTCAAGAATGATCTCACCAGCCTGATGACTGATAGAATTAACCTCACACATCAATTGTTCAAGTTCGTCTGAGTTGATCATTGAGGCACCATAACTTAAGAATTCAAAAAGAAGAGATTTAGGGGACTATGATATGAATAATTACATAGATTGGACACAGATAAAAACTATTTTCTTAGATATGGATGGCACTCTGATGGACTTAGCCTTTGATAATTATTTTTGGCATATTTATTTACCTAAGGTTTATGCTGACAGGCATCAACTAGAGTTTCAGGCCACCGTTGAAAAGCTTAAATCTATGTATTTAGCTGAAAAAGGTGGACTCAAGTGGTATTGCACGGATCATTGGTCAGATCGACTCGGGATAAATATCGCTGAGCACAAACGTGTAGTTTGGGATCGCATTAAACTATTTCCAAATGTAGTGGAATTTTTAACTCTGGCGCGAGAGCGCGGTAAGCGAGTTGTGTTATTAACCAATGCTCATCGGGATATTCTCAATGTGAAAATGGAAAAAACAAAAATTGATAGTCATTTTGATCGTCTGATTAGCTCGCACGATTATGGTTATGCTAAAGAACAAGATCAGTTTTGGCCGAAGTTAGCTCTGGATGAGGATTATCAAAAACACAGCACATTATTTATCGATGATAATGTCGATGTATTACGTGCAGCTCAACGTCATGGTTTGAAATATCTTTTATGCGTAGATCAGCCAGATACTTCCATGCAGAACCAAGACACACAAGATTTTGAATCTATGGATAATTTTGCAAATTTAATTGCTTCATTGAAGAGTAACGGTTAACGACAACATCAGTTGCCAGCTAGACGATAGGCAGTCTGCATCTGGAGCCATAGAGAGGTTCGGAGAGTAAGCACTCAACTGGGTTGAAAACTTAATATGTCCACCACTGTACCAGCGTGATGAGTAACGACTGATAGTAGAAATGATCAGCCGCGTTTCCAATGCTTGAAACGTTTCTTGCAATAAGTGAGTAATTCTTGGTAATTGCGAAAATATAGATCAAAGCCCTCTTCAGAAGGTGAATCGAATTCACAATAGTCATTGGTATGGTCGCGGCATATTTGTGGTCTAACATCATAGATGCCACAGGCGCCATCTGTCTGGAGGTGTGCGCATGAGCCCTGAATTAATAAATACCAACCATCTTCGTCTTGATAAATCTCTATATGGTCATGTGAGACCTGCCATAGTAAGTATTCAAATTCTTTTTTACTTCGAGGTGTATCAATTTCTTGAGTAATATAAGTGCAGCAAATAGTGTTGGTACAGAAGCCACATTTGTTTTCTGCTGTGATTTGTATATCCGGATCCAGAGTAACTTTGATATCTTTGAGTCTTAACATAAGGTGTTATCTGTAAAGGTGATTAGTTGAAATGTTAGACTATGATCCTGATTTATCCCATGCATAAGCACAGTCTAGTTCAGAGCGAACCTCTAACAAGCCGCTTCCACTATCGACCATTGTAGCGAGAGGTGTTCTGTTTTTGAAGCGTCTGTGTGGAGTATTTAGCCATCTTGAGGCCATATGCATATTGCGAGGATATGAAGTTCTTAATGCATCTGCAATTCCTGCAATATGCTCTATTCTCTGTTGAGTCTCGACACTCTCAGGAAAAGCATCTCCATTGCGAAATTTATCTAAGTGACGAGTGCGTATGTTCCGAGGTAGATCAAGTAGCTTGATGATTTGTTTCGATTCCAAACCCCAATCGTCCATCAGTCGCATAGTTATTTGTGTGATCATCACATGATCAGAAGCCATTTAGAGGTGTCCTAATCAGTTGAAGGCTTTTTCTTAAGCGCGTCGATAGAAACCACTGATGATTTTCTTGGTGCATCTGCGTATTGCGGACGCTCATTGAGCTCAATGCCTAATTCCTCCGCTAATTCACGCTCACGAGAGGAAATTAGCCCCAAACACATACGTATGTCTTGGCGCGTATCGTCACTTAATGTGTGTTTCATACCAGGTTGAGGGGTGCACTCGCGCACTATGGTTGTCAATAGTTTGCGCATGATAAGTAGTGTACGCTGTTCGACTGAAGGTTCTTTGTTGGTAGACATAGTGTGTGTGGTTTGTTTACTATTATCGAAGACGCAAGCATAGCATGTTGAACAAAAATTCGTATTACCCATCGCCAGTACACTATACAAGTACACAATGAATCATGAAAACCAATATGATAGATAAACAACAAACAGCAAAGTATTCTTTGGGGCAAATTATAAAGCACTCAAAATTCGACTATCGTGGTGTCATTTTCGATGTCGACGCAGAGTTTTCTGGTACAGAAGAGTGGTATGAAAATGTTGCTAAATCACGTCCACCCAAGGATAAACCGTGGTATCACATAATGGTGGACAATAGTGACACGACAACTTATGTGGCGGAGCGGCATTTGCAAATTGAAGATGATCTGTCGGCGATACAACACCCTTTTTTACACGTTTATTTTGAAGCTTTCAAACATGGACGTTACTCACTTTTTACTAAACAATCACAATGATCACAAAACTCCAAGAATGGTTAAAAAGTCGTTTCAAAGATGATGAAGATAGTCAGCAACCCGAACCTTTGCATATTGCAGCAGCAATGTTACTGCTAGAGGTCGGGAGGGCAGATTTTGAGACATCGGAAAAGGAAAAAGACACCATGACAGTGGTACTCAAGTCTCAATTTGCGCTTAATGATGAGCAAGTAGTGAGCCTGATGGAACATACATTATCTGAGCAAGACGAGTACACATCAGCACACCCATTTATTAAACTCTTAAATGAAGGGCTAGAGCGTGACGAAAAGCAATTGCTGATGGAAGGGTGTTGGCATGTAGCCTTAAGCGACGCAGTGTTGGATAAATATGAAGAATATTCAATCCGTAAAATTGCCGATTGGCTTTACGTATCACACTCGGAGTTTATACGTAGTAAAGAGATTGTAAAGAGTCAGTTAGGTTTGAATTGATTGGGTTGAATGGAGCACTCTCATCAAAGCTTAGACCATGATTTAAGATCTAAGCTTGATGAGGCATGATGCCACTAGACCATATCTTTAAGGCCTTTAAGAGGTAATATTTTAACGGCTTTTCTGGCAGGCTTAGCTTTGAAAACTGTTTCTTCACCCGTGAATGGATTGATACCTTTGCGTGCTTTTGTCGCAGGCTTCTTGACCACCTTGATTTTACATAATCCTACTAAGTTGAATAAACCAGATCCTCGGGGTTTCATTTCTTTAGCAATAACACCCTCAAGGGCTGTGAACACCGATGCTACATCTTTACGTGTTAAGCCAGTCTCAGTAGCGATAGAGTTTAAGATTTCTGACTTGGTTGGTGGTTTTTTTACAGCAGGTGCTGCAGCTTTTTTCTTAACAGCCATGAATAGTTTTCCTTTAGTGGTATTGGTTTATTGTTGCTTCGTTATTATGGTAAGAAGATTCGAAGCTTTATTTGATTACCTGATATAGTTGAATTGTACACAAGCTTTTTCAGAATGCAATTTGAGATAGTTGTTTACTTATATGGTATTTCATAGTCCATTTTCCTACAATAGTATGCTCAAAAAGAGCGTAATATTATCTGCAAACAATACAAAAATATGATTACAAAAAAAGCTGAGAGATCAATCATGGTTGCAGGTGGTAGGATCTTTCTCACGGGGCGCAACAATGGCTCAGTGATAGACTCAATAATGGACACTAAGGGGTTTTGTTGTTGGTGTGGACTTTGAAACCAACTTAGAACAGCACGAATCAAAATAGCATAAATTAAAATACTGAGTATGGTCGATATGATTTGTAGAATGGATGCGACCAATAGATTGCTGAGTGTTAATTCAATACCATTAAGTTGTGCTAGAGAAAATATTCTAAATCCTTGAAGTATAAGAATTAAAATCCAGCTGGCTGTATCGATACTGCCTAGGCTGGGGATGATTTTGCGCAGTGGTAACAGCACAGGGTCAGTAATGCTGACCAAAAATTGTGAGATGGGGTTATAAAAATCAGCACGTGTGAAAGCTAATATGATGCGCAGTAAAACTGCACCAGCATACATAGAGATTAATATATCAATCAGGAAAATCAGTAGATTGTTGGTGGCGGCCATTTATTTTTCCTTAAAACTATTACTTATTTCAGCTGCACGTTCATAGGCAGCGTCCAAAGCTTCTTTGACGATGCTCTCAAGTCCATATTGTTGGAAAACATGCAAAGCGCTCTCAGTAGTCCCCCCCTTAGAGGTGACATTTTTCTGCAAGTCTAAAAAGGATATGTCACCCTGAGCAAGTTGGGCAGCCCCTAAAACGGTTTGTTGAATCAGGAGCCGTGTCTCATCTTGATTGAAACCTAATGATTGTCCTGCTTGTTGTAAGCATGCCATAAGATGGAAAACATAGGCGGGCCCACTGCCTGAAATGGCAGTTAAAGCATCAATCTTATCTTCACTTTCCAGCCATAGTATTTCTCCCGTAGCCTGCATAATTTGTTGCGCGAGAGATTTATGCTCCGAGGAGGTCTGTTCATATGTATATAGACCCGTCATGCCCACGCCGATACTGGCGGGAGTGTTTGGCATGCAACGAATAATGCTGTGTTTTTGTCCTAACCAAGCATGCATGGCGGAACATGGCACACCGGCAGCAATTGATAGAATTAAAGTGTCCTTCAAACAAATACTAGCTAATATTTGGCAAGTATTTTTCATATCTTTGGGTTTAACAGCAATAATCACAACATTAGGTGCAGTCTCGCATTGGTCCAAATGAGTAACCAGAGTCGCTGACGGAAATCGTTCTTGCAAATGCGCATGATGATCAGAATTATGATCACACATTATTAAATGAGGGCTAGGTTTAAGCTGCATCAAACCCTCAGCTAGCGCGCTACCCATATTACCCATGCCTACGATTAAAATAGACTGCTTGTGCATCTGTATAGTCATATGCTTATTCCTTTGGATAACGGCGCGGTCCAAAAATGGCAGTGCCGATACGTACCATGGTGGAGCCTGCAGCAATCGCTGCCTGATAATCATTACTCATGCCCATGGAAAGAGTATTGCTGTGTCCCAATTCGGGTTTTAATGAGTTCAATAATAACCTAAGTTGGTTGAAGGTTTCATATTGTGAGTCAAAATCGTCTTGTGCTCGTGGTATTGCCATCAAGCCGGCAAATTCTATATTGGGTAATGTCAGGATTTTTTCCGCAAAGGCAGGGAGTTGTTCTGGCGCTATACCAGATTTACTGTCTTCATCATCAATATTTATTTGGATGCAGATTTTCAATGGTGGTAAGTGGCTGGGTCTTTGTTGGTTGAGCCTTTCAGCAATGATTTCTCTGTCAACGCTATGCACCCAATCAAAATTTTCTGCTATTGGTCGAGTTTTATTCTTCTGAATAGGACCTATGAAATGCCAAACAATATCTAATTCTGCCAAAGCTGAAATCTTATCTAAAGCTTCTTGAAGATAATTTTCACCGAAGTGTGTTTGTCCGCAATTAAAAGCAAGCCGACATTCATCTGCACTACGTGTTTTGCTAACAGCAATCAGTTGCACGTCATGGGGGCAATTATATTCTTGGCGTGCAGCCTGAATCTTATCTTGGATGGATGAAATGTTGTGGGCTAAATCAACGGAACTCATTGCAATATATGTCGCTTATCGTTTGAAAAGGGTAGCTTATCGTTATTTTGAAGTCTAACACCGCAGACTTGCATAGTATGCCATTCAACAAAGCCCGACAGAAACAATTATCACTGGATGGAATGTTGAATATAGAAAATTTTACCGATGTACTAGGTAGAGACTATCTGTATGGCGCTTATGAATTAACAATGAGGATCTCTCTAGATTGAAAACACCAGGGTTAGTGCAACACTAAAATGACAGATGTGGATATGAATGTATGGCTACGAGTATTAATGTGAATATAGACGAAGATACAAATGCAGACTCGCTGTTGTTTGTAAAACAGGATCAAGATAACAGCTCAGACATTCTCATTGATATTGATACAGATACACACTCAAGCATGGATATTACCCAGCTGTTGGCTTTCTCAGTTGATAATAATGCTTCAGATTTACATCTATCAGCTGATCTTCCTCCCATGATTCGTATTGATGGTGACGTTAAGCGTATCAATGCTGCGGCACTCAACGATAAAGCCGTGCATAGCATGATCTATGACATTATGAGTGATCAGCAGCGTAAAGATTTAGAAGAAAATCTAGAGTGTGATTTTTCATTTGAGATTGCAGGATTAGCCCGTTTTCGTGTCAATGCTTTTAACCAAAATCGTGGTATTGCCGCAGTATTTAGAACAATTCCGAGTGAAATAAAAAGTTTAGAGAGTCTTAATTGCCCCGATATTTTTCAAGCGATAGCGGCTCTTCAAAAAGGACTAGTGTTGGTGACAGGTCCAACAGGGTCAGGCAAATCAACGACTTTAGCTGCCATGATTGATTATAAAAACCAAACAGAGCATGGACATATATTAACGATTGAAGACCCTATTGAATTCATTCATGAGAGTAAACAATGTCTGGTAAACCAACGCGAGATTCAACGTGACACGATAAGCTTCAAACAAGCATTACGTTCAGCCCTACGTGAAGATCCAGATACTATATTAGTGGGTGAATTGCGCGATCTAGAAACTATTAGTCTAGCGCTGACAGCAGCTGAGACAGGTCATCTGGTATTCGCCACTTTGCATACCAGCTCTGCGGCCAAAACAATTGATAGAATAATTGATGTGTTTCCTGCCAGCGATAAAGATATGGTGCGTTCCATGTTGTCAGAATCATTACGAGCTGTTATTTCACAAACGCTATGTAAGAAGATTGGTGGAGGGCATGTTGCCATTCATGAAATCATGATGTCGACTCCAGCGATTAGAAATCTCATTCGTGAAGACAAAATTGCACAAATGTACTCAGCCATACAAACTGGCCAAAATGTGGGTATGCAAACACTGGAT